>CALXQG010000075.1 GCA_944390515.1 uncultured Clostridia bacterium | reverse complement strand
AAAAGAAAGAGTATTAGAAATGTCAATTGAAGACTTAGAATTATCTGTTAGATCATTTAACTGCTTAAAGAGAGCAAATATCTCTACAGTAGAAGATTTAGCAAATAAATCAGAAGCTGACATGATGAAGGTAAGAAACTTAGGTAAGAAATCTTTAGATGAAGTTACAAATAAGTTACATGCCTTAGGATTAGATTTTAGAAAAGAAGAAGAATAATTAATTTATTTTTATAAAGTAAGAAATAAATGAGAAATATTACTAAATAAGAGGAGGGAAACAAAGTGGCAATTAATAGAAAATTAGGTAAAACAACAGATATTAGATTAGCAATGCTTAGAACACAAGTTACTGATTTAATATTACATGGTAAAATAGAAACAACTGAAGCTAGAGCAAAAGAAGTAAAAGCCATAGCTGATAGCTTAATTTCTTTAGCTGTTAAAGAAAAAGACAATTTTGAAACAGTAGATGTAAAAGTTGTAAAAGCAAAACTTGACAGCAAAGGTAATAAAGTTACAGAATTAGTAAAAAGTAAAAATGGCAAAGAATATCTAAAAGTAGTTAAAGAAGAGACTACAGAAAAGAGACAAAAAGATATGCCATCTAGATTAAATGCTAGAAGAAAAATGATGAAAACATTAAATAAAGTAAAAGATGCAGAAGGAAATAATGTTGATTTAACTGCAAAATTATTTAATGAAATAGCTCCTAAATACGAAGGAAGAGTTGGAGGATATACACGTATTCTTAAACTTGGACAAAGAAGAGGAGACGCAGCAGAAATGGTTATATTACAATTAGTATAAGATGAATGAAGAAATACTACCTAAAAAAGGTAGTATTTTTTTGGCGCAAATGGGACAAGCCTTTTAGCGCCATTTTTATCAATTCACTAAAAAGATTTTTCATCATAAAATATATTAGATATAAACTAATATTATTTATCAGCAGGAGGAAAATATGTGGAACTTTATAATAAATGGTGTATTCTGGATACTAGCTCTATATGGCTTAATTGAGATTATAAAAAATATTATATACATTTGTACATATACAAATCTAAAATCAGATGGTATATATATAATTATTGCTACGAAGAATCAAGAAAATAGGATAGAAGGATTTTTACGTACAATCCTTTTTAGAATAATGTATGGAAAAGAAGAATGTGTAAAAGATGTTATAGTAACAGACTTAAATTCAACAGATGATACAATGAAAATATTAAATAAATTAAGTAAAGATTATGATGAAATAAAGGTAGTAAATTGGAAAGAATGCAAAGAGGTAATAGATAGTATCAAAGAAGCTAGTTAAAAAGCCAAATATTTGTATTGTAAATATATTTTTAATATGATATAATTTCAAAGCAGACAGGAAGAAGTAAGCTAAAAGATGTCTAGTAACAAAAATGGGGCGAAAAGGACTGTCCCTATTGCGCCAAAAAGAGGTATATACATTGGAACTACAAGGTGAAGTTATTGAGATTATATATAAAAATGAAATAAATAGTTATTGCATTGCGGTGCTAAGGATTGATAATAATTACAAGCAAAAAGCACAGACGATGGAATTAAATGATGAAACTACAATAGTAGGGTATCTACCTTTTGTAAATATAGGAGATACCCTTAAAGTTGTAGGGAAAGTTGTTGAACATCAAGAATATGGTATGCAGTTTAAAGTAGATACTTTCGAAAAAAAGATGCCACAAACAACTAAAGCATTAGAAAGATATTTAGCTAATTGTGGAATAAAAGGAATAGGACCTGCTACTGCTAGACATATTGTAGAAATGTTTGGCGAGGATACAATTAATGTATTTAAGTTTGAGCCAGTAAAATTAGCACAAATAAAAGGAATTACCAAGGACAAAGCGATTGAAATTGCAAATACCTTTATAGAAAACTGGGAAGTATGGCAATTAGTAGGCTTTTTAGATAAATTTGGAATAGGTCCTCAAAGTGCAGAAAAAATATACAAGGCACTTGGAACAAATGCTATAGACGAGATAGAAGCTAATCCATACATATTAATTGATTTGGTTAGTAAGGTTAATTTTGAGCAAATAGATAAGATGGCTTTAGGATTAGGAATTGAGTATAATAATGAAAAGCGTATAAGAAGTGGTATAAAGCATGCTCTTATACTTATGACATTCAATGGACACTGTTGCACTAGGTATGAGAGTTTAATAGAATATGTAACAAAGCTTTTAGGTGTTAGTGAAAATGAAGTAGAAGATTGTTTGATTAATATGAAGGCAAAAGAAGATATAGTACTTGAAGAAATGAATGGAGAAGAGTGGGTATATTTATATCCATACTATAGAGCCGAGGAAGAAGTCGCAAGAAGGCTTATTGATTTAGATACATATAAAAATATAAAGAAAATAGATAAATTTGATAAAGAATTATCAATATTTGAAAAAAAATCAAATATTGATTTATCTGATAAACAAAAAGAAGCTATAAAAGCAATAAATGATAATAATGTTTGTGTAATTACAGGAGGACCAGGTACTGGTAAAACTACTATTATTAAAACAATCATTGATATATATAAATATAATGAAATGAAACCGGTGTTATGTGCACCAACGGGTAGAGCTGCAAAGAAAATGACAGAGGCTACAGGTGAAGAGGCAAAAACATTGCATAGGTTGTTAGAAATAGGAAAACTTTCAGATGAAAATCCAAACATGTATAAAGAGATATCTGTTGCTCCAATAGATGGAGATATTGTAATTGTAGATGAGATGTCTATGGTAGATTTATTTTTAATGAATTATCTATGCCAAGCGTTATACAAAGGTACAAAATTAGTATTAGTAGGAGATATAGATCAGCTCCCATCTGTAGGACCAGGTAACATATTAAAAGATATAATTGAATCAGAGAGAATTACAACAATTACCCTAAACAAGATTTTTAGACAAGCTGCCAAAAGTAAAATTATAGTAAATAGCCACAGAGTAAATGAAGGAATTGGATTTATAACAAAAGAAGAAATTGAAGATGAATTAAATTTAGAAGAAAATACAAATAAAGAAAATAATACTTTTTTAGAGTATTTTTTCTTTGTAAATGAAAAAAACAAAGAAA
>CALXQG010000074.1 GCA_944390515.1 uncultured Clostridia bacterium | reverse complement strand
TGGAGATGGAAAAATAAATAGTATAGATTTATTGGTATTACAAAGACACATACTAGAAATTCAAAAGTTTAGTGGAGTTTATTTAAAGGCAGGAAATGTTAGAAAAAACGGAAAAAATCCAAGTTCTGTTGACTGCTTATTAATACAAAGACATATACTAGGAATTCAAGAATTAGAACAAAAGTAAAGTTAAATCAATAAGTGTAAAGGATGAAAAGTATGAAAATTAAATTTTTTATTACAAGCTTTATAATCACTATTTTTACAATTGCTTTTTGTATTTGTAGTAATGCTAAATCTAAAGTAACACTAAATATTAATGAAGATATTTTAGAAAACGGAGAAGAATTTTCTTTGTCAATAAATGCGAATGACTTTGAAACAGCAGCATGCACAATAGAAATATATTATGACAAGGAAAAGGTAGAATGTATTTCTGAAATGGATAATATCAATGTGTTGGATAATAAGGTAATTTACACTTGGGTATCTGACACAGGAAACAATAAAGAAATAGATGAGATTTTAAAAATAAACTTTAAAGCTAAACAAGATGGAATTGCTACATTTGCAGCCACAGGAGAATTCTATAATCAAAAAGGGAAAGAGCAAGAAATAGAATATGAGAGTACAGATATTAAAATTGGAAGTGAAGATAGCAATAATGAAAACAATATAGATACCGAAAGTAAAGAAGAAAATATAAGTTTAAATAATGCAGATTTAGATATTATGAGAGTAAATATTGAAGGAATTAGTCCTAATTTTCACAAAAATATAACAGAATATTATTTAATAGTAGATGAAACAATAAAAAAAATAAATATAACAGCAATTCCGCTAAATAAAGAGGCGAAAGTAGAAATTACAGGTAATGAAAATATAAAAAATGGGTATAATAAAATAGAAATACAAGTAACTTCTAAAGACAATAGTAACAAGAAAAAATATGTAATCAATGTAACAAAAACAAGTAATCCTGAAAAAGCAAATACTAATCTAGAAATTCTAGCGATAGAAGGATTTACTTTAGATCCTGAATTTAACAATAATATTACAACATATAGTATAAAAGTACCAAACAGTTATAAAAAAGTAAATATATTAGCAATTCCTGAAAGCACAAAAGCAAAAGTAGAAATCAAAAAAAATGAAGAATTACAAGTTGGAAATAATACAGTAGAAATTAAGGTTACAGCAGAAAATGGTATTACCACAAAAATATATGATATAGAAGTGTATAGAAGAAACGAAAAAGAAGATGAAGTAGCTAAGCAAGAACAAGAAAAATCAGAAGAAATATCAGAAAAAGTATTAGAAGAAAAACAAGCCAATAACGATATTAGTAACAACAGTAGTAGTGAGAATAATACCAATGATATTGAAATCAATGGTAATAATATTGATTATATTATGATAATTGGAACATTGCTATCATGTGCAACTATATTTATAGTGACAGTTAAAATAATAAAAAATAAAAAGAAAAAATAGTAGTGAGGAGGATACTTATGAATTCATATGATTTATTAAATTTACTAAAAAATATGAAAATGAAAAAATAAAAATTAATCAAGAAGGATTTTTAATTAATCAATTTTATATTAATTCTCTAAAAATTAGTGAAAAAGAAGATATTGTGACATTATATGATGAGGAAAATTTATTAAAAATCAACATAAATCAAATATATAATATAGATGGAAATAATAAAGAAATACTACTGTATTTAGATAATGATACTACAATAAAAATACGCAAAGTATAATTATAAGTTTTACAAAGTATAGAAAAAATATATAAAGTTTAAAAATAATAATTACAAAAGACAAAAAGTAAAAATAGGGCAAGGAAAATTTAAAATTTCTTGCTCTATTACATTAATTAAATATTTTTATTTCTTTTCTATTTTTTGTTTATCTTCCTCATCTAAATTTTCTAAAGCAAATTTTATTAAAGAAATAACTGTTTTATTGAAAGATAAATTTTTTAAATCTGCCAAATCCTGAACTTTATCTACAACATTTTCTGGTAGACGCAAAGTTTTACTAATACCACTATGATTTTCTGGAATTTTTAATTTGTTCATAAAATTTCCCCCATTCTTTTTCTTTTAGTTACTTTTTTCTTTCTATTTTATTCATATTTTATAATGAAAATAGAAAGAAATATGCACCTAAAAATGAATATTAAAACAATTGTTAATATAATTAAAATATAAAAAACAAATACATTGTAAAGGTAAAAAATAAATATAAGAAGAACACAAAAAATTTTCAATTAACTCTTGAACTTTATGTAAAGATATGATAATATATGTATGTTATTTATAAAAACGAAAATAAAGGACAAGATAAATATACAGGAGTCTTACAGAGAACCAAGGTGGCTGAGAATTGGTAGAAAACATATATTTATTATCACCTTTTAGTTGCTTTTTTGAAAAGTCAAAAGCCAAGTAAATTAAGTCGTATATCTGCGTTAAAGATTTAAAGTGAAAAGAAAATTTGATTTATAGTTGTATATTTGATAAAAAATATCAACTTAAAAATAAATTCTTTTAAAATAGGTGGTACCGCGGAAACTAAAAGCTATTTCGTCCTAGTGAATGAAATAGCTTTATTTTTAAATTTGTTTAAAAGTAAAAAAGGGAGGAATTATTCATGAGTGAAGAAAAAAAGGATTATGGAAAAACATTAAATTTACCAGAGACTAGCTTTCCTATGAGAGCAAGTTTGCCTGAAAGGGAGCCACAAATTCAAAAAGAAATTTTTGAAAATGGTTTATATGAAAAAATATTAAAAAAGAATGAGGGACATGAGAGTTTTGTATTACATGATGGACCTCCTTATGCTAATGGAGAAATACATGCAGGGCATGCTTTGAATAAAATATTAAAAGATACTATAGTAAGATATAAATCAATGCAAGGATATTATGCTCCATACATTCCTGGATATGATACACATGGAATGCCAACAGA
>CALXQG010000073.1 GCA_944390515.1 uncultured Clostridia bacterium | reverse complement strand
TAATGGAAACAAGACCTTTATCTAAAGATAAAAGATGGAGAGTAGTTGAAATCTTAGAAAAGGCAGTTATTAAGTAATATAAAGAAAATCATATAAGGAGGAAAAACAATGGTACAACAACAAACTATATTAAAAGTAGCAGACAACACAGGTGCAAAAGAAATTATGTGTATCAGATGTCTAGGTGGTTCTTATAGAAAATATGCTAGAATAGGTGATATCATAGTTGCTTCTGTTAAAACAGCTACACCAGGTGGCGTTGTTAAAAAAGGTGATGTTGTAAAAGCTGTAGTAGTTAGAACTAAAAAGCCTACTAGAAGAGCAGATGGTTCTTATGTTAGATTTGACGAAAATGCAGCAGTTATTATAAAAGAAGATGGAACACCAAAGGGAACTCGTATATTCGGGCCTGTAGCAAGAGAGTTAAGAGAAAAAGATTATATGAAGATACTTTCTCTAGCCCCAGAAGTTCTTTAATCTTTCAAATAAACTTCGTATTGCGTTGTCAAAATTAATTGAAAAATCCTCATCGTACAACAAGTACGACTCCGGTTTTTTAAATAATTTTTCCTAGCACTACTCGTTTCTTTGAAAGATTAGAAAAAAATAGGTTTATAAAACGATAGTAAAATAAATTACTTGTTCTAAATTCGTTTTAAGAAAAAGTAGATAGTTAACAATATTAAACAATCTCACTTAAAGAAAGAGGTGAAAAGTAGTAATGAAAATAAAGAAAGGTGACACAGTTAAAGTTTTATCAGGAAATGATAAAGGTAAAACAGGAGAAGTTTTAGAAGTAATACCAAAAACTCAAAAAATAGTAGTTAAAGGTATAAATATAAGAAAAAAACACGTTAAAGCAAGAAAACAAGGTGAAGAAAGCGGAATAATACCAGTTGAATGTGCTATTCACAGTAGTAAAGTAAGTGTTGTTTGTCCAAAATGTGGAAAGGCTACAAGAATAGGATATTCAATAGAAAAAGACGAAAAAGTTCGTGTTTGCAAAAAATGTGGAGCAAAATTAAAATAGTAATTAAAGAAGGGAGGACTATTTAAACTTATGGAAATTTTAAGAGAGCAATATGAAAAAGAAATTATACCAGCAATGATGAAAAAATTTAACTATAAATCAGTTATGCAAGTTCCAAGGTTAGAAAAAATAGTTATTAATATAGGTTTAGGTGATACTAAAGACAATCCTAAATCATTAGAAAATGCTATAAATGATATAACAATTATAACTGGTCAAAAACCAATTATAACAAAGGCAAAAAAAGCTATAGCAGCCTTTAAAATAAGAGAAGGAATTAATATGGGATGTAAAGTTACATTAAGAAAAGGAAAAATGTATGATTTTGCATATAAATTTTTCAATGTAGCGCTTCCTAGAGTTAGAGATTTTAGAGGAGTTTCTAGCAACTCATTTGATGGTAGAGGAAATTACTCAATGGGAATTAAAGAACAATTAATTTTCCCAGAAATAGAATATGACAAAATAGACAAAATTAGAGGAATGGATATAATCTTCGTTACAACAGCTAAATCTGACGAAGAAGCTAAGGAATTACTTACTCTATTAGGTATGCCATTTAAAAATTAGAGAAAATTAATGAAAAGCTTCGTCTTGCGTTGTCAAGCGTCGTAAAAAAGTTCTCAATATACACAAAGTATTATTTCAAACTTTTTTCTAGCTTTCCTAGCAATACTCGCTTTTGATTAATTTTACAATTAATTAGAAAAAATAATTAAAACTGAAATAATAATTTGATTAGAGAAATTTTGAGAAAGGAGAATAAAATGGCTAAGAAATCTTTAAAAGTAAAACAACAAAGACCACAAAAATATAAAACAAGAGAATATAATAGATGTAAAATTTGTGGAAGACCACATGCTTATATAAGAAAATATGGAATTTGCCGTGTATGCTTTAGAGAATTAGCTCATAAGGGTGAAATTCCTGGAGTTAAAAAAGCTAGCTGGTAATTTATAAAATGAAATCAGAATTAAGCTACAAGTTTAAAATGAAAAAGGAGGGAAAATAAATTGAATATAACAGATCCAATAGCAGATATGTTAACAAGAATAAGAAATGCAAATAGTGCAAAACATAAAACAGTTGACATTCCTGCATCAAATATAAAAAGAGCAATTGCTAATATCTTATTTAAAGAAGGATATATAGCAGCATTTGAAGAAATAGATGATTCTCGTCAAGGAATTTTAAGAATAACATTAAAATATGATGAAAAAGGAAAAAGAGTTATTGACGGAATAAAAAGAATAAGTAAACCAGGATTAAGAGTTTATGCATCAAAAGATGAATTGCCTAGAGTATTAAACGGATTAGGTATAGCTCTTATATCTACATCAAAAGGAATTAAAACAGACAAAGAAGCAAGAAATGAAGGTCTTGGAGGAGAAGTTCTAGCTTATGTTTGGTAATTAGTTTAAAAAAGAAGGAGGGAAAAAAGAAAATGTCAAGAATAGGAAATAAGCCTATTAATGTACCAGATGGTGTTGAAGTAAAAATAGATGGAAATCATATTACTGTAAAAGGACCAAAAGGAACATTAGAAAGAGACTTACATAAAAATATGACAGTTGCTTTAAATGATAAAGTAATCACAGTAACTAGAAATAATGATGAACCAGAAAATAGAAGTTTACATGGATTAACAAGAACATTAATCAGTAACATGATTGAAGGAGTTCTTCATGAATTTAAAAGAGATTTAGAGATTAATGGTGTTGGTTATAGAGCTCAAAAGAAGGGAAATAAATTAGTAATGAATTTAGGATATTCTCATCCAGTTGAGATGGACCCACCAGAAGGAATTACTTTTGATGTTCCAGATGCTAACCATATTACAGTTAGAGGAATAGATAAAGAAGTAGTTGGTCAAACTGCAGCAGTTGTTAGAACAAAGAGACCACCAGAAGTATATAGAGGAAAAGGTATTAAATATGCAGAAGAGCATATTAGACGTAAAGAAGGTAAAGCAGGTAAAAAATAGTTTATTAAATGAAAAATGATAATAAAAGTAATATTCATTTATTAAATATAGAAACTAAAAATCTAAAATAAACTAAGAGCAAAATCTTTTAGTTGGAAAGGAGATTAAAATGATTACAAAAACAGATAGAAGAGCTGAAAGAATAAGAAGACATAAAAGAGTACGTAGAAAAGTTTCTGGAACAGCAGAATGCCCAAGATTATGCGTATTTAGAAGCAATAGTAATTTATATGTACAAGTAATAGATGATACTAAAGCAGTTACTTTAACACAAGCTTCTACACTTGATAAAGAAGTAAAAACAAAAAAAGCTAATAAAGAAGCTGCAAAAGAAGTTGGAGCTTTAATAGCTAAAAGAGCTTTAGAAAAAAATATTACAACAGTAGTTTTTGATAGAGGTGGATATATCTATCATGGTGTTGTAAAAGAATTAGCAGAATCTGCTAGAGAAGGTGGATTAAAATTTTAATAAATAAGGATAGGAGGAAAGTAAAGTGCAATCAGAAAACGTATCTGAATTAAAAGAAAAAGTTGTAGCTATTAACAGAGTTGCAAAGGTTGTAAAAGGTGGTAGAACATTCAGATTTAGTGCAGTAGTAGTTGTTGGTGACGAAAACGGACACGTTGGTGTAGGAAATGGTAAAGCATCAGAAGTTCCAGATGCAATAAAAAAAGCTATAGAAGATGCTAAAAAGAATCTAGTAGAAGTACCAGTTGTAAAAACAACTATACCACATGAATTTGTTGGAAAATTTGGTAGCGCAAATGTTCTTTTAAAACCAGCTGAAGAAGGTACTGGAATTATAGCAGGTGGTAGCGTTAGACCTGTACTAGAACTTGCAGGATATAAAAATATAAGAACAAAAATTATTGGAACAAATAATCCTAGAAATGTTGTTTATGCTACAATTGAAGGATTAAAATCAATGCAAACTGTAGAATCAGTAGCTAAAAAAAGAGGAAAAAAAGTAGAAGATATTTTATAATATTAAAATCAGAGAAATAGGAGGTGTAAAGGCAAAATGAAATTAGACGAGTTAAAACCAGCACAAAAAGGTAAAACTAGAACAAGAGTTGGACGTGGTATAGGTTCAGGTTTAGGTAAAACTTCTGGAAGAGGACACAAAGGTCAAAAAGCAAGATCTGGTGGAGGTGTTAGAAGAGGCTTTGAAGGAGGCCAAACACCATTATATAGAAGATTACCAAAAAGAGGTTTTACAAATATACATGCTAAACAATATACAGAAGTAACTCTAACAATGTTAAACAAAGCAACTACAGATGAAGTTACAGCTGAAAGCTTAATAAAAGACGGAATTATAAGCAAAGAAAAAGATGGCATAGTAATAATAGCAACAGGAAGTTTAGATAAAAAATTAACAGTTAAAGCTGTAAGATTTACTAAAGCTGCTAAAGAAAAAATAGAAGCTTTAGGAGGAAAGGCCGAGGTGATTTAGTTGTTTAAAACAATAAAAAATGCACTAAAAACACCAGATGTCAGAAAAAGATTATTATATACATTATTATTAATAGTTATTTTTAGATTAGGATGTTATATAACTGTACCAGGAGTTGACACATTTGCATTAAGTGAAGCTTTTGGAGAAGCTAATGGGATGGCATCACTTATAGATTTAATCTCAGGTGGTGCATTCTCAAGATTCTCAATTTTTGCAATGTCTATAAGCCCATATATTACAGCATCAATTGTTATACAATTATTAACAATGGTAATACCTTCTTTAGAAAGACTTGCTAAAGAAGGTGGAGAAGAAGGCAGAAAGAAAATGAATAAATATACAAAAATTCTTACTGTTTTCTTAGCGCTAATTGAAGGATTAGGAATTTATCTATCATATAGTGCATCAGGAATATTCATGGGAACAGATTTCATGACAGGTTTCACAGTTGTTATATCATTAATGGCAGGAACAGCACTACTTATGTGGTTAGGAGATGAAATTACTAATAAAGGAATTGGTAATGGAATTTCAATAATCATATTTGTAGGTATTATATCTGGATTACCAGGAGCAGTTACAACAATTTGGAATTTGATTATGGAATCAGGAGCATTTAGTACAACAGGACTACTAATCTCATTAGGAATTATAATAGGAGCATTAATCCTAATTGCAGCAGTTGTATTTGTACAACAAGCTGAAAGAAGAGTTCCTGTACAATATTCAAAAAGAGTTGTTGGAAGAAAAATGGTTGGTGCACAAAATACACATATACCATTAAAATTAGTAATGGCAGGTGTAATGCCAATAATC
>CALXQG010000072.1 GCA_944390515.1 uncultured Clostridia bacterium | reverse complement strand
ATTATCATTCTCTATTTCTATTCTAACCTTTTCCATTAATTTAGTCAAGAAGTTTATGTTATGAATTGATAATAATCTTACTCCCAATATTTCGTTTGTCTTTATTAGGTGTCTTATATATGCTCTAGTATAGTTTCTACAAGTATAGCAATCACATTCTGGATCAAGTGGTCCCCAATCTCTTTCATAAGTTGCATTTCTGACAACAACTTTTCCATTCCATGTCATTGCAGTTCCATTTCTTGCTATCCTAGTTGGTAATACACAATCACACATATCTATTCCTGCTAAAGCAGATTCAATTAGATAGTCAGGTGTACCAACCCCCATTAGATATCTAGGTTTATTTTCAGGCATTAGAGGAGCTGTATAGTATAACATTTTCAAAAATTCTTCTTTAGGCTCTCCTACGCTTATTCCCCCTATTGCATATCCTGGCAAATCTAGTTCTATTAGGTCTTTGGCACTTTTTTCTCTTAATTCTTCATAAAAACCACCTTGAATAATTCCAAATAATGCTTGTTTTTCTGTTTTATGTGCTTCTTTGCAACGTTTAGCCCATCTAGTAGTTCTTTCCATAGATTGTTTAGTATATTCAAAACTTGCAGGATATTCCACACACTCATCAAATGCCATTATTATATCTGCACCTAAATCTTCCTCTGTCTTCATAACACTTTCCGGAGTAAAAAAATGTTTACTTCCATCTAAATGTGACTTAAACTCCACTCCTTCTTCTGTTATCTTTCTAAGAGGTCCTAGACTAAACACTTGAAATCCTCCACTATCTGTAAGAATAGGTCTGTCCCATTTCATGAATTTGTGAAGTCCACCTGCTTCTTTTACTATATCTTGTCCTGGTCTTAAATATAAATGATATGTATTTGATAAAATGATTTGTGCACCAATTTCTTTCAATTCTTCAGGAGTCATTGATTTTACAGTTGCTTGAGTTCCAACTGGCATAAATACTGGAGTTTGTATATCTCCATGTGGAGTATGCACCACTCCTCTTCTTGCTCCTGAATTTTTATCTATATGTAATAATTCATATGTTACTGCTGGTTTCATTTTTTCCTCCTTTGGACAATTGGGGACGGGCTTGTTTTGTCCTCTAATTTCCAACTTTTTATTTTATGAACATTGCATCTCCAAAGCTGAAAAATCTATACTTTTCTTTTACTGCTTCATTGTATGCATTTAGTATAAACTCTTTTCCTGCTAATGCAGATACTAACATTAGTAGGGTAGATTGTGGCAAATGGAAATTGGTTATTAATCCATCCAAACATTTGAATTTGTATCCAGGATATATAAATATTTTTGTATCTCCTTCTGTTGGTTTAACAAATCCACTTTCATCTGCTATTGTTTCCAAAACTCTACAAGAAGTTGTCCCAACTGCAATTACTCTTTTACCTTTTTTCTTTGTTTCATTAATTTTGTCTACATCTTCTTGTTTTATGTAATAATGCTCTGAATGCATTTCATGGTCTTCTACATTGTTTTCCTTAACAGGTCTAAATGTTCCAATTCCTACATGTAATGTTACATTTGCTATTTTTACTCCTTTTTCATTGATTTTATCCAATAATTCTTGAGTAAAGTGTAATCCTGCTGTTGGAGCCGCTGCTGAACCATTATATTTTGCATATACAGTTTGATATCTATCTTTTTCTTTCAATTCTTCGTGTATATATGGTGGAAGTGGCATTAGTCCTATTTGGTCCAATATTTCATTAAATATTCCTTCATATTCAAATTTAACTTTTCTTGTTCCTCCTGGCATTATTTCTAATATTTCTGCTTTTAATATTCCATTTCCAAAACTTACTTTTGTTCCTACATGCAATTTATTACCTGGTCTTACGATAGATTCCCAAATATCTCCTTCTATGTTATTTAATAACAGAATTTCCACATTTGCTCCAGTTTCTTTTTTGCCATAAATACGAGCAGGAATAACTTTTGTGTTATTCCTAACTAAGCAGTCCCCTGGCTCCAAGAAATCTATTATATCCTTAAAAGTTTTATGTTCTATTGTTTTTTCTTTTCTGTCAAGTACCATAAGTCTTGATTCATCTCTCTTTTTTATTGGCACTTGTGCAATTAATTCTTCTGGTAAATTATAATTAAATTCTGATACTTGCATTTTATTTTCCCTTCTTTATATATTACCACTTAATAATCTTTTTAATCTTTTTACAATACTGTTTAATTCTTCAATAATATTATCCGGCTCATCTAAATAATCTAGTTTAATACTGTTATTGAAATTACTTTCATGTATTGGCTTTGATTTATATGCAAATTCTGTTAATCCTTTTCCTGATTGATTGTTGATATTATCTTGCATATAATCCCTATACCAATTTTCAAGTCCATTTACTTTCTGATTTTCATATCCATATATTGCACTATCATGTAAACTAACAATCTCATTTCCATTTTCTTTTTCGTTTCTCTCTAATGTATGTAAAAACTCATGTATGAACACTTCTTGAGGAAAAGTATTTGAACTAGAATATTTGTATAATCTACTATTTCTATCACTTGGTAATCTAATGTTTGAATATCCTATTTGATTATATTCCATTGAACCAAGTCCAATCCAGTCGCTTACTAATTCATCTGTTACTTCTAAATCTCCTAATCTTACTGCTACGTATATGTAGTCGTATTCTTCTTTGTCTAAATATTTTTGTATTAATTTATAAACATCTTTAGGTCCAACATAAAATTTATTTTCTTCATCATATGAAATAGTTGTTAACGGTTCTGTAATTTCAATTATGTCATATGTTATAGACATTTGGTTTCCACTTAAATTTCCAATTGATGATTGTACTCTTTTCATGTTTTCTTTAATTACAGATTTGTCATTATCTGACATACTTAGACTAATATTTTCTAATTCGATATTATCTATTATAAAACATACCATATTCCAGTTTGTATCATCATCAATTTTTCCTTCTTCTATGGACATATCTGAAAACCATGCTGTTCCTTTGCATAATTCATCATATCCACCTAGTCTAAAACCTAATTCTACACTTGTTCTATTATTTGAATTGAACATAAATGTTACTTCTTGCCAGTCATTTGTTCCCGTTATTGGTGAGGAGCACTCTGTTGTATCATTTATGCAAATTTGTGCTCCACCAATAAATTTGTCTTCTTCTGCTATAACATTTTCTGTTTTTACCATACAAGTTACCTTATATGCTGTGTTTGGCTCTACTTGTATGGTTTTGAAAAACATTGAATCATTAAATTCCTTGTTTTCAATTTTATAACTGTCTTTTTCAGAATATTTTACGTTAGAATCTCTAACAAAGGAGGTCTGCCTTCCACTTTCACGAATTCCTTTTACATAATCATAGAAGTTATATTTTGAATAAACTTTCCATCCAAATGTTAATACAAATATAATTAAGATAAAATATATAATGGTGGATAATCTAATTTTTCCTTTATTATTCATAAATCCTCCTAAATTTATTAAGATGAAGTTTTTTATTTTATATTTTCACTGCATCTATGACATATTGTAGGATTTTCTTCGTCTTCACCAACTGTTTCTGAATACATCCAGCATCTTTCACATTTTTGTCCTGGTGCTTGTTCTACTTTAACTCCAAGTTTTACTTCATTTTTTCTTTCATTTTGTTTTACTTCTAAACAAGATACTATAAATACAGTTTGTAAAAGTTCTAGATTTTGTTTGATAAACTCATATTGTTCTTGTTCTGCATATATTACTACTTTAGCATTTAAAGAATGTCCAATGATTTTAGCTGTTCTAGCATTTTCAAGTTCTTTTGCAACTATATCTTTTAATCTTATTATTCTTTCCCATTTTTCTGCAATTTCTTTATTGTCATATTTTTCGTCTATTACTGGAAAATCTGTAAGCATTACACTTTCTACTTCTTCGCTATTTTTATGTTTCATTGCTTTCCAAATTTCTTCTGCTGTAAATGGTATCATAGGTGTTAATATTTTTACTAATGCATCTAAGATTATATACATTGTTGTTTGTGCTGCTCTTCTTTCAAGTGATTCTTTCTTTGAAGTATATAGTCTATCTTTTATAATATCTAAGTAGAAATTACTCATATCAATTACACAGAATTGGTTTATTGCATGATAACAATTGTTAAAACTATAGTTGTTATAATTTTCTGTACAATCTTTAATTAATTTATTTAATCTTGTTAATGCCCATTTATCGATTTCTTGTAATTCTTCATATTTTACAGGTTCATCTGGGTTATAATCAAATGTATTTCCTAATATATATCTCGCTGTATTTCTTATCTTTCTATATACTTCTGATATTTGTTTTAAAATGTCGTCTGACAAACCAACTTCTGTTGTATAGTCTGATGATAATGCCCATAATCTTAGAATATCTGCTCCATATTTGTTTGCAACATCTCCAGGTGCTACTCCATTTCCTAAACTCTTAGACATTTTTCTTCCTTGTCCATCTGTAACAAATCCATGCGTTAAAACTTGTTTATATGGTGCCACTCCATTTGTTGCAACAGATGTAAGAAGTGATGATTGGAACCATCCTCTGTATTGGTCATTTCCTTCAAGATATAAATCTGCAGGATATTTTATTCCTCTCTCTACTAGTACACTTTGGTGTGTAGAACCAGAATCAAACCATACATCCATTATATCTGTTTCTTTCTTGAAATGACTACATCCACATTTACTACATTTTGCATCTTCTGGCATTAATTCTTCTTCTTTCATCTCATACCATGCATTTGAGCTTTTTTCTCTAAATATTTCTTGTATTTTTTGGATAGATTCTTCTGTTACATATGGTGTTTTACATTCTTCACAATAGAATATTGGAAGTGGTACTCCCCAAGTACGTTGTCTAGAAATACACCAATCGTTTCTATCTCTTACCATGCTTGCTATTCTTTCTTCTCCCCAAGCTGGTATCCATTTTACACTTTCTATTGCTTTTAATGCTGCATCTCTAAATCCATCAACTGAAGCAAACCATTGGTCTGTTGCTCTATATATAACTGGCTTTTTACATCTCCAGCAATGTGGATATGAGTGTGATATATCAACAGCTTTTAATAGGAAACCATTTTCATCTAGCCATTTTGTGATTTCTTTATTAGATTTTGCATAATACATTCCACTAAATATTCCAGCACCTTCTGTTTGGTGACCTTTTTCATCAACTGTTACAACTATGTCTAATCCATTTTTTAATCCTGCTAAATAGTCTTCTTTACCATATCCAGGAGCAGTGTGAACAGCACCAGTTCCTTCTGTTAATTGTACATCAACAGTATCTTCACTACCCATTATTACTACTGAATTTCTATCCAAAAATGGGTGTTTACAAAGAACTCCTTCTATTTCTTTTCCCTTAAACGTTTTAACTACTTTATATTCTTTAATTTCAGCTAGTTCCATAACTTTTTTAACTAGTTCTGAAGCAATAATATATCTTTCTACTTTGTTTTCTTCTTTTTCTACTTCTACAATGCTATACTCGAAATCTTCTCCAATAGTTATAGCTAAGTTTCCTGGAAGTGTCCAAGGTGTTGTTGTCCAAATAACTATAAATGTATCTTTTTCATCAAATTTTCCTTTTGCATCTATAACTGGGAATTTAACATATATTGAAGTTCCTGTAACATCTTTGTATTCAATTTCTGCTTCTGCTAGTGCTGTTTCACAGTCAGTACACCAGTATACAGGCTTTAACCCTTTGTATATATATCCCTTTTTATACATATCTCCAAATACACCAATTTGTCTTGCTTCCATTTTTGGATCGTATGTTATATATGGATGCTCCCAATCTCCAAGTACACCAAGCCTTTTAAATCCATCTGTTTGAACATCTTTGTACATGCTTGTAAATTCTTTACAAGTATCTCTAAATTTTGTTACTGGTATTTTGCTTCTATCTAGTCCTAGTTTTTCTATAGCTTTCTTTTCTGTTGGCATTCCATGTGTATCATATCCAGGAATGTATGGAGCATAATATCCTTGCATTGATTTATATCTTACTAT
>CALXQG010000071.1 GCA_944390515.1 uncultured Clostridia bacterium | reverse complement strand
ATTTAATATAACTATCAAATTAGTATTGCTATTTCCTGCATCATTTAAAGCTTCTAAAGCCATTCCTCCTGTAAGTGCGCCATCTCCAATGACAGCAATAACATAATTATTCTCTTTTTTAATATCTCTTGCCCTTGCAATTCCTAACGCTGCTGAAATTGATGTACTACTATGCCCTGTATTAAAATTATCATATTCTGATTCTGTTGTTTTAGGAAAACCTGCTAACCCGTTAAATTTTCGTAATGTATTAATTTGATTTTTTCTTCCTGTAAGTATTTTATGTATATATGTCTGATGTCCAACATCCCACACTATTTTATCTTTAGGGGTATCAAAAGAGCTGTGAAGAGCAATTGTTAGTTCTACCACGCCCAAATTTGATGCTAGATGCCCTCCAGTTTTTGAAACTGTATCTATTACTAATTTTCTAATTTCTTCTGCTAATTTTTCTTTTTCCTTTTTATTAAGACTTTTTAAATCTTTTGGATAATTAACACTGTCTAGAATATTCATGTTTTCATTCCTTCTTTAAAAACTTTAGTACATATATATTATCATATATTGTCAATAGTTGTAACATTTATGTAATAATTTTGTAATATAAATTTAATATTAAAATGGAAAAATTTATTGATATTAGTATTATTTTGGAGTATAATATATATTGAATTTTATATAAAAAGGAGACAAAAATATGGTAAATGTTAAAAAATTATTATTCGCACTAATTGCATTTATTTTCATAATTAGTATGAATTCATCTGTGTTTGCAAGTCAAAACATTGTTATTAATACAAATGGAATAAATACTAATACTGTAAATAATTCTACAAATTCTACTGGTACTACTTCTTTAGAGGTTGTTGAAAATAAAGTATGTACTATAGATGTAGATGAATATGGAAGATTTGAGAAAAAGATAACAAGTTATGATGAAAAATCAGTTACTCTATCTTTAAGTTTCACAAATATTAAAGAAATTGAAGAAAGCAAAAAAGATGTTGAGATTTTTCTTGTAATAGATAATTCTTCAAGTATGACAGAAAATTCAGTTGAAGGTAAAACCAGAAAGCAAGTAGTAATAGATTCTGCTAATTCATTGGTAGACAAATTATATGCAGCTAATCCAAATGCCAAAATAGGAATTGTAGGATTTTCAAGTTTAGATTCTACAGCTGGAGAAACTGAGGGAACAATTGAGGATGCTGAATTAAGATTAGAATTAAGTAATTCTAAGGAAGATGTAAAATCTGCTATTACAAATTTAGCTGAATTAAAAGCAGGACCTAGAACAAATATAGAGGCAGGATTAACAATCGCTCAAGATAATTTTTCTAGTGAGGAAAATATAGAAAGATATGTTGTTCTTTTAACAGATGGTGTTCCTAACAATGCTACAGATGGTACTTTTGCAACATATTCTGGAAAAGTTGCAACTAGAACAAAAGCTAAAATTGAAGAAATTGAAGATTCTGGAATTAATATAATTGCTACAATGATTAACTTAGATACTGAAACAGTTGAGCCTTCTACTGGCAAAACTTATAGAGCTTTAGCTGAAGAAATATTTGGAACAGTTGAGACTCCAACTACAAGTAAATATTATAACATACCAGATTCTGAAATGGAAGATACTATTGTTAATGATATTTACAATGATTTAGTTGTTAGAACAGATAATACTTTAAAAAATATTGTTATAAAAGATTATTTTCCACAGGAGATAATAGATAATTTTAATTTTGAATATGTAGCAAGTCCTAATGTTGGAAATGTTTCTCAAAAGGTTGATACTACAGATAATTCTATTACTTGGAATATAGAATTACTAAGCGAAGGAGAAACAGCAAGCTTAAGTTACAAATTAACTTTAAAAGATAATTATAACAAAGAAATTGTTGATAAAATTTTGCCAACTAACGAAAAGGTTGATATTACGGCAGAAAATAATAACAACAAATTTGAAGAAACTTCTAATGTTTCTCCTACTGTTAGGGTAAGATATCAAAAACCTGTTGATAATACTGTTGCAAATACAGTAATCCCTCAAACTGGTGAAAATTCTACTGGACTAGTTACAGCTATAATTTCAATAATCGCTATAGTAGTAATTGCAAGAATAATATATATAAGAAAATATTCAGATAAATAGTATTTTTTCTATATTAAAGGAACCCTCACAGTGGGTTCCTTTTGAGATTCAATTTTAAGCCTCCTACCTCATTAGATATTCCATTGTGTTGTTTCTTAGCCATTCTAGTTCTTCTACATTATAGTAGAAATGGCCCTTTCCATCGGTAAGCATTTTTTTAAAAAAGTCCACCATGCTGTTGACGTAATCTTTCTTGATGATATACTCTTTGCTTGCCTGGGTAGACATTTGTTTGCAAAGTGCTAACCTTAAAGCCAACATATCGAATTTTGTCCTAACATGTGCCCATTGAACCGATTTATCTTCCTCGAAGCTTTTCTTGACCCCTTCAGAAAGATTTTTATTTCCTAATTTCTGACTATACAGAATAGGAAAATCTCTTTTTATAGTGCTCTGATAAAATATATCCATTCTATCAGAGTCTCGCACTATCTGGCAAACCAGAAGTTCTCTTTCATTCAGGTTTTCAGGCAAGTTCAAAGCACCATGCCACCTTACGGTCATAATTATAATTTTGTCATACTTGCGTGTCTTTGGAATGAAGTGTTCAATTCCTCCGTTTTCCAGCATTCTTGCTCCAATTTCTGGATGGTTTGAGCCAGCAGTATCCCTGTAAGATTTCGTCAGTTTCCATTGTTCAAATCTACCTACATCGTGCAAAATTGCTGCAAGCAGAATAATAGTTCCTGTTTCAATATCGATATTCTTTGATTGCTCAACTATTGTTTTAGCAGCTTCGAATACCCGTACAGTATGGTCTTTCTTTAGTCGATATGCCTCCCGATTCTCACTGTTAGCTCCTTTCATATAGGATTCCGCAAATTTAATGAACCTCTCCAATGCTTTTTGTATTAAGCTTTGGTCTAGTGTCATAATATGACACTCCTTTCTTAAAAGTGTTTACATAATAGATTATAGCATGTTTTTCCTAATCTTTCAAGTTTTACATTTTAATATCTATGACATATCTATATTTTATTAATCTTAGATATAATTAGTTTTGACGTAATAATATTATTATACATCAAATAAAAAGCACTACAACTTACCTTTTGGTAAGCAATGTAGTGTTTTATTGTATTGGTTGGACTGGCCACAACTAGTGTTTATCATACTTAATAGTTTGCATAGGAGATAATTCAAAAATATTAGGCAATTTTAATTCCTCCTTCTCGAGCCCATTCATAAAAATATGGAGCACCTCTTTCTACTAC
>CALXQG010000070.1 GCA_944390515.1 uncultured Clostridia bacterium | reverse complement strand
CATTGGTCTGTTGCTTCATCAAGTAATACTCTTAATTTATCATTAATTGCATCACGTGAACTAAATGTTGAGTCTAAATCCATTTTACCAACAATATCACGAATTGTAGTAATAGCTAAATATTCAATACCTTTTTTTAAACTCTGAATTTCATAAACTGCTTTTGCAGGGTCTGTTACTTTGTAGAACACAACAGTGTCTATTGTAATAGTAACATTATCTTTTGTAATAACACCTTGTGGTGGAATGTCCATTGTTTGTTGTTTTAAACTTACAATGCTACGTACATGATCGAAGAATGGAACTATTATTGTAAGACCAGCATCAGCTATTTTATAGAATTTACCAAGTCTTTCAATAATATAAACTTCTGATTGTTTAACAATTCTAATTGTTTTAAATGCAATAATTAATATTATAACTAATAATACTATTAAAAACCACATAATATCCTCCTAAATATAAATTAAAATATTTCTCATTTTAAAATTGGTATGAGATAAACCATTTATATAAAAATTAAAAACTAAAATTATAAATTTTGCTCTGCTTTAGCTTTAACAACTTTAACAACAGCTTTTACACCATCAATTTGAACTATTTCTATTTCTGTATCATTTGGTATACCCTCATCATTTTCAGATTTGGCAGACCATACATCTCCATCTATTTTTATTTGTCCACTTCCTTCAATATTATTTATTGGAGAAATTACTATACCTTTTTTTCCAATAATTGAATAAGCATTTGTTTTAATCTCTTTTGGAATTTTAATAAATTTGTTTACAAGTGGTCTTGTAAATATTATAAGCAAAGTAGAAGTGATAAGAAATACCACAAGTTGAACTATAATACTATCTGTTATAAAACTTGTAACCATTGCAAGAAGTGCACCTATGCCAAGCCAAAATACTAGGAAACCAATTGTTGCCATTTCAACTACAAAGAATACTCCAGCTGCAATTAACCAAAATATCCACATAAAATCTCATTCCTTATATTAAATTTAGGTTTTTAGGAATACCTATAACCTTTATATAATTTATTTAAAATATATATGTTTATGCAAAATACTTTAAATAAAAATACAATATAATTATACTATAAAAAAAATAAAAAGAAAATAGAAATATGCAAAATTTTGTGGAAATATTACAATTATATTACATTTTTAAAATTCTGTTTGCAATTTAATTAGCTTATGATATAATACAGATGAATATTATGGAATAGATCCAAAACGAAAGGAAAGGGAATAACTTTGGCAAAAAGAGGAAGAAGAGCAAAGAAAAGTAAATTTGATATAAATGTAGCAGTAGTATTTTTATTCTTAATAAGTATATTACTTGCAATTTTAATATATACAAAATCAGGATATATAGGAGAACATTTAAGCCCAATCTTAGGTGGAATTATGGGAGCAATTAAATACATAATACCAATAGGAACATTTTTAATTGCTATATATATGACAACAGAGGATAAAGAATATCTTATTGGAAAATTGGTCCAATATGGTATATTTCTAATTTGTGTAGCTACAATGTTAAGTGTTTTCCAATTTTCAAACAATACCTTTGATATAAATGATGATTTTTCTACCGTCGAAAAAGCTGGTTATGAAAGAGGAACTCAAAATATAGGTGGAGGAGTTATAGGAACTGCAGTAGCTTATTGGCTTATAGGACTTTTAGGCGAAGTAGGAACTGTAATACTATGTATAGGTGTTGCTGCAATTTTACTTGTATTTATGTTTGGAATAAAACCTGCAGAACTTATTGCTGATTATGTAGAAAGAAAAAGAGAAGACAGAGAGGATAGAAGACAAGAAAGATTAGAAGCAAGAGAAGAAAGAAGAAACTCTAGAAAACAAGTTGAAGAAATTCCAGAAAGAAAAGAAACAAAAAGAGAACGTAGATTAAGAGAAAAAGAGGAACAAAGAAGAGAAGCAGAGGTTTTAGCAGAGCAATTAACTATAAATTTGAATGATGATGAAGATAAGAGTTCTAAAAAAATGAAAAAATATGATCATAAAGATGATGATATTATACCATTTAGTATTGGTGGAAAGAAAAAAGAAGAAACAAAATCAAATCCCGATGTATTAGAAGCAAATTTGTTTAAGGCAGAACAGGAAACAAAAGAGGAAAAAGTTAAACAGGTATTACAATTAGAACATACAATAACTGTAGAGGACGAACATTATGAATTTCCTCCTATTCAGTTATTAGCAGAAGGAGACAAAAAGACCGTTAAGGGAGGGAAAAAAGCTGTTGCAGATACAGCAACAAAATTACAAAAGACTTTATACAGTTTTGGTGTTTCTGCAAAAGTAGAAAATGTTTCTGTAGGACCAGCTATAACAAGATATGAGTTAAAGCCAGCAGAAGGTGTTAGAGTTAGCAAAATAGCAAATCTTGCTGATGACATAGCACTTAATTTGGCAGCTGAAACAATAAGAATTGAAGCACCTATCCCTGGAAAACAAGCAGTAGGAATAGAAGTACCAAATAAAGAAAATGAAGTTGTTCATTTAAGAGATATAATTGATTGTGAAGAATTTAAGAATCACAAATCTAAACTTGCTTTTGCACTTGGTAAGGATGTTGCAGGAAATGAAGTTGTAACAGATATTGCAAAAATGCCACATGTGCTTATTGCAGGAGCAACAGGCTCTGGTAAGTCTGTGTGTATTAATACATTAATTTCAAGTATTATATATAAAGCAAAACCAAGTGAAGTAAAGCTAGTTATGATAGATCCAAA
>CALXQG010000069.1 GCA_944390515.1 uncultured Clostridia bacterium | reverse complement strand
ATTATCAGTATTTCTTTGGTAAAATATATGACAATTTTTCATTAGAACAAGTTGTTATTGAAGGCGATACTTTATATTTTTATGGAGGATAAAAAGGAGTTATGGAAAATAGAAGAAGCAAAAATAGATGAAAAACAAAATGTAGCAAAAGATGAAGAAAGCAAAAATCAGACAAAAAGAAATTTACTATTTTTGGATTTACAATCACAAAATTACTTGCATATTTTATAATATATAGTATAATAGGTTTGATAAATTAAATGGAGGTTAATCATGAGAAAATATTTTGGAACAGACGGAATTAGAAGAATAGCAAATACTGAACTATCACCTGAATTGGTGTATAGAGTAGCTAAAGCAGGAGCATATGTGTTATCTAAACACTCAAGCAATCCTACACCAACTATTTTAATAGGAAGAGATACAAGAATATCTGGAACTTTAATAGAAAGTGCAATGGTAGCAGGATTTTTAAGTTATGGAGCAAATGTAAAAATACTTGGAGTTCTTCCAACACCTGGTGTTGCATATTTAACTAAAAAATTAAAAGCTGATGCAAGTGTAGTTATTTCTGCATCACATAATACATATGAATTTAATGGAGTAAAATATTTTAGTAATAAAGGTATGAAAATACCAGATGAACTAGAAGAAGAAATTGAAGAAATAATGGATTCAGATAAGTTAAATGATTTTTCAGCTGTTAATGAGCACATTGGAGTATCGGAAATTAGAACGGATTTACTAGACGAATATATCTATTTCTTTAGAAAAAACTTTGAAGAAGATTTTGAAAAATTAGATACGTCTGATTTTGTAGTAGCAATAGACACTGCTAATGGAGCAACTTCAGTAGTTGCAGAAAAAGTATTTACTGCCCTAGGAATAAAACATTATATATTGAATAATACTCCAACTGGAACTAATATAAATGAAAACTGTGGATCTACACATTTAGATGTTCTAAAAAAATATGTTGTGGAAAATCATTGCAACTTAGGAATTGCATATGATGGCGATGGAGATAGATGTCTTGCTGTTGACGAAAATGGAGAGGAAATAGATGGAGATAAATTATTAGCTGTCATTTCAAATTATATGAAAGAGAAAGGAACTTTAAAGAATAATACATTAGTAGCAACAGTAATGAGTAATTTAGGTTTGAAAAAATATGCAGAAAATAACGAAATTGATTTTAAACAAACAAAAGTAGGAGACAGATATGTACTTGAAGAAATGCTAAAAGAAGGTTATAATTTAGGAGGAGAGCAATCTGGACATATTATAATGTTAGATTATAACCCTACAGGAGATGGAATATTAACCTCATTAATGTTTACTAAAATTCTTTTAGAAAAAAATATTTCAGCATCTAAAATGTGTGATATAATTAATATATATCCACAAGTATTAGTTAATGCTAAAGTTTCAAACGAAAAGAAAAATGATTATAAAAATGATTCAGAAATAAAAGCTGAAATCGATAGATTAGAGCAAGAATTCTCTGGAAATGGTAGAGTTTTAATAAGACCTTCAGGAACAGAACCTCTAGTAAGAGTTATGATAGAGGGAACAGATAAAGAATATATACAAACAAAAGCGGAAAGCCTTGCAAAATTAATTGAAAAGAAATTAAATTAATATATATAGGGGGGATAAAAATGCCAATGATAAATTTTTCTAATCCATTAACTTTATTGATAGCTACATTGATATTTGTACTTGTTTTAATATTAGCAAAAGAAACTAAAAAAAGTGCAATAACTGCAATAATGTTATTTGTGTTTGTAGGATTATTAGTTTTCCACACATTTTCATTTATAACAATGCCAAATCGTACTCAAGACATAAACTCACAATTAACCTTTTCAGTGGTATTTGATTTGATATTTGTACTTGTTTCTTTTATAGCTTATTTATGGATTGATGATATTGAAGCAAAAGAGAAAAAGAAAAAAAGTATAGACAATAGTTTAGATTGGTTCTGGGGAAAAATATAATAAAAATGAATGGATTAATATATTATAAATCTTAGATATAAAAATATATTAATCCTTTATAGATTTTAAGGAGGACAATATATGCATAAAAATATTTTAATAGGTGGAGCTTGGCCATATGCAAATAGCGATTTACACTTAGGTCATGTAGCTGGATTAATTTCGGGAGATGTTCTAGCTAGATATTATAGATTAAAAGGTGATAATGTTATGTTTGTATCAGGTACAGACTGCCATGGAACACCAATTACAGAGCGTGCAAAAAAAGAAAAAAGAACGCCAAAGGAAATAGCTGAATATTATCATAACAGAGATGAAGAAACATTTAAAAAGTTTGATTTTTCCTATGATTTATATACTAATA
Organism: uncultured Clostridia bacterium; assembly: GCA_944390515.1. Lineage (GTDB taxonomy): Bacteria > Bacillota > Clostridia > TANB77 > CAG-508 > CALXVA01. The sequence continues at coordinate 750 of CALXQG010000069.1, read as the reverse complement.
CAGATACAGAATTCCACAAAAAAGTAGTTATGAAGATGTTTAAAAAAATATATGATAATGGTTATTTGTATGAAAAAATTGAGCCACAAGCTTTTTGTGAAAAATGTAATAAATTTTTATCAGACAGAGAATTAAAAATCACATGTCCAAAATGTGGACAAGAAACAAAGGCAGAACAATGTGACAACTGCAATTATGTTCCTACAATAGAAGATTTAAAAGATGGAATTTGCTTAGAATGTGGTTCTAAAACTGTATTAAGAGATAACAAAAATCTATATTTAGCATTATCAAAGTTTCAAAAAGATATTGAAGAATATGTAAAGAAAAATAATTTACTTTGGAGAGCAAATGCTAAAAATGAAACTGATAAATATCTAAAACAAGGCTTAGTTGATAGAGCAGTTACAAGAGATTTGGATTGGGGAGTGGACATACCTGTAGAAGGATATGAAAACAAAAAAATGTATGTATGGATTGAAGCAGTTATGGGATACATTACTGCAACAATGAAAAAATGTGAGGAAAATGGAACAAATTGGGAAGAATTCTGGAAAAATGAATACAATCCTGTTATATATATGGTACATGGAAAAGATAATATAGTTTTTCATAGTATAATTCTAAACAGTTTGTTAATGGCTATGAAAGAAGATTTTCATTTGGTAAATACGATTGTATCATCAGAATATCTAAACATTAATGATGAAAAGATTTCAAAGAGTAAAGGAAATGGAATTCCAGCAATTG
>CALXQG010000068.1 GCA_944390515.1 uncultured Clostridia bacterium | reverse complement strand
AAAATTTAATTCAAATACCGGAGGTGTGCTTTTTGCACATCGAGGATTTTGGATTAAATTTTAACAACGCAAGACGAAGTCTATTTTTGCAACTTTTAGTTAGCTTTTTCAATTAAAGCTTTAACAGTATCAGTAGGTTTTGCACCATTTTTAATCCATTTTTCAACTTTTTCTTTGTCTAAAACGATTGTAGATGGTTCTGTCATAGGATTATATGTTCCTATTTTTTCAATTATTTTTCCATCTCTTGGGCTTCTTGAATCTGCTACTACTATGTGGTAGAATGGAGCCTTTTTTGCACCTTGTCTTTGTAATCTTATTTTTACCATTAAATTCACCTCCTAAAAATTTTCCTAAGAATTATTACTAATGGTTTGAAATAATAATCCTTTATATATTTTTTAAAATTAAAATCAAATTAAGTTATCCTTTTAGCATATTCTTTAAGTCTGCTGGGTTCATTCCCTTCATCATCTTTCTCATGTTTTTGCTATCTTTCATTTTCCTCATCATTTTTTGAGTCATTTCAAAGGATTTCATAAATTTATTAATTTCTTGAACTGAAGTTCCACTACCTTTTGCAATTCTTAATCTTCTATTCCCATTTAAAAGTTTTGGATTTTTTCTTTCTTCCTTTGTCATAGAAGAAATCATTGCTTCAATTCTTATAAATTCTTTATCATCAACTTTTACATCTTTTAACTGATTCATACCAGGTATCATTTTTAGTAATGATGAAAAAGAACCCATTTTCTTGATTTGTCTTAATTGTGTTAAATAATCATCTAAGTCCAAATCTTTCTTCTTTTTAAGCTGTTTTTCTAATTTTTCAGCTTCTTCTAAGTCTATTGCCTCTTCTGCCTTTTCTATAATTGAAAGTACATCTCCCATTACTAAAATTCTTGATGCCATTCTTTCTGGATGAAATACTTCAATATCGCTTAATTTTTCTCCTGTTGCTGCAAATTTTATTGGTCTACCTGTAATTTTCTTAACAGATATCGCTGCACCACCACGAGTATCACCATCTAACTTTGTAAGTACAACTCCATCAATTCCTAATGCCTCATTAAATGATTTTGCAACATTTACAGCATCTTGACCTGTCATTGAGTCTACTACAAGTAAAATTTCATGTGGTTTAACATTTGCTTTAACATTTTTAAGTTCATTCATAAGTTCTTCATCGATATGCAAACGTCCTGCTGTATCTAGTATAACCACATCATTTAATTTGCTCATTGCAACATCTATTGCTTGTCTTGCAATTTTTACTACGTCTTTAGAATTTTCATTTGCATAAACTGGTATATTTAACTGTCCTCCAACAACTTGAAGTTGTTTTATAGCTGCTGGTCTATACACATCACATGCAACCAAAAGTGGTTTTTTACCTTGTTTTCTAAGTAAGTTTGCAAGTTTTCCTGCCGTTGTAGTTTTACCAGAACCTTGAAGTCCAACAAGCATTATAACTGTTGGTGGATTAGGTGTAAAATTTATCTTACTTTCTGTTCCTCCAAGAAGTTCTACTAATTCATCTTTAACAATTTTTATTACTTGTTGCCCTGGAGTAAGAGATTTTAGAACATCCTGTCCTAAAGCTTTTTCTTGTATGGTATTTATGAATTCCTTAACTATTGCATAGTTAACATCTGCTTCTAATAGTGCAAGTTTTACCTCCCTCAACATTTCTTTTAAATCTGATTCTGTAATTCTTGCCTTTCCTCTTAACTTTCTAGTTACCTCTTGTAATTTAGCAGATAAGCCTTCAAATGCCATACTTTTTACCTCCCTTTAACAAAACTAATAATGTAAATTAATTTAAACAAATTAGTTCTTTTCTTACATTATCAATTATCTTGTCTATTTTCTTGTCTGATGAAGTGTCTGTAATTTTATTTAATTCTTCAATAATACACTGTATCTGTTTTTCTTGATTAAGCATCTTTTTCATGATCAAAAGCTTTTCTTCAAACTCGAAAAGTTTATTTTCCCCCTTTTTTATTATGTCTCTGACAGCTTGCCTTGTTATATTATTATTCTCAGCTATTTCTGAAAGCGAAAAATCATTGTTGTAATAATCGTCAATAAACTCATATTGCTTTTTAGTCAACAGTTTGCCATATATTTGGCATAAAATACTTACTTCAACCTTTTTCTCCATATGTTCACTTCCTATTTTGGACAAAAATATAACAGCATTATTTTGTAATGCTATTATACTTTACACTATTTTTATGGATTTGTCAAGAGTTTTTATGAATTTTGACCATTTCCTTTAGATTTATATATTCTCTCCTTTTGCTGAATCATTTAATAAAATCTTATCTATAAGCCCACAACTTTCTCTTCCTTCATTACATATATGGTTTGTTATGCAAGTAGGACCAATTCCTTTTCCTATTAATGGAGCTATCTTTTTAACTTGATTTGCAATTTGATTTGCAATATTTCTTATTTGCCATTGTGCTTTATTACAACAACGTAGTCTACATACCCACTGTATATTTCTAGCATTCATTGTAGTCACTACATTGCACATTTGTCCTCCTATATAAAAATATATCAAATCTTCATCCGCTATTCCCATTTTTTTAAATTTGTTAAATACTTCTATATTTTTCTTTACTTTTTCTTTAAATTTTTCTTCCCAGCCTTTTTCTTTTATTGTGTTTGGAATAATAAAGTTGTTTAAATTCCACATTGGTACAAATTCAGGAACCAATAAAGAGTGCATACGATGTCTTGTTAAATGAGTAAGAATAGATAATGATATTGGTATTTGTATTGTAAAATAAACTTGTTCCAGTTCTCTATTTTCTGACTTATTCAATATTTCTTGCATTAACTTTGCTTTTATTGTATTGTCTTTTTGTTCCATAATCTCTAAAATTTCTTTTGCTTTTTCCTTTGTACATTGATAATGATACATAATATGTGATTCTAATACTACTTCATCTGGATTATCTGTATGTGAAATTATTTTAGCTTCTTTTAAAATCTCTATTTCTGGTCTTTCTACATTATCTTCTAATATATTAAATGGATTCTCATCATTCTTCACTTGGCTTTCAATATTATCAACTAAATATGGCACATATTTTTTAATAAGATCATATAACTTTTCTCCAAGCTCCTTTACTTCACTTATTCTACTTAACCTACCATACAAAAATGATATAACCATTTTTTCTAATTCTCTAGCATTTAATCCCATTATTATGTTACTATGATAACAATATGGCAATATAAACCTTGCATCTTCAACATTTATGCCATCATCTACCATTTCTCCATAGAAATCAAATAAATCTTGCATATGCTTTTTATATTCTTTTTTTATTTTTTCATTCTCATTGTGAACTTTATGGTTAGTATCTCTAAATTCTGGTATATAATATCCTACACTTCTAAAATCGACTTCTCTCCTTGACTTTATTGTAAATGATGTTAGCCTGTTTCCTATTATAGTTTGTTCTATTATAGGAGATACATCACAAATAGCAAAAACTAAATAATCATGCTCTATTATTGATTTATGTCCCATTTTTATTATTCTTTTTATTAACTTTAAATTTTTTTCATAATCATCACAACTATCTAATACTTCAAAAACATTGCCTGGATATCTTGACAACTTTCCTGCTGAAGCCACCTTTTTTATTCTATATTCTAATTCTTCTTTTGAACATCCCCCTAATAAATCTATTTCCATCTTTATTCCTCCTTATATCTTCGTTGTTTTTAGGCCTGTCCCAATTACGCCATTTCCCATTTTGGTACATATTCTTCTTCGTGCTCTCCCAATTCCTGCATATAACCATTTTTTAAATCTAATGTATATAGAAAATTTTCTATTTCTTTATATTCCTTTTTATTTAATTTTCTATTTATATAATTATCCTGTTTTGCCTTATATGTAGGAAAATACTGTGCCATTATACTTACATATGTATCTTCAGGCATATTATTCTTAATCCATTTTAATATATGTTTTGAATTTTGTAAATGGTTTGGCAAAATTAAATGTCTTATAATCATCCCTCTTTGGATAATACCATTTTCATCAAATTTTGCAATGCCCACTTGCCTATACATTTCTTTAATTGCTGTTGTTGCTATTTTGAAATAATTATCTATATTTGAATACTTTTTTGCAAGTTCATCAGAAAAATATTTTAAATCTTGTAAATATATGTCTACATATCCTTCTAACATTTTAATTGTCTCTACTTTTTCATAACCATTTGAATTATATATTAT
>CALXQG010000067.1 GCA_944390515.1 uncultured Clostridia bacterium | reverse complement strand
TCAGTCCGAAAGTAACAAGTAAGCAACAAAAACAGGCTGAAACGTCTTGATTTCAAGCACATAATTATAGTATAATAAAATAGTATAAATTGTATAAATATACTTTTAATTACTTATTAAAAATTAGAAGATAGCAAAGGTAATATAAACGAGAGATTATTATTAAAAATACTGTGGAATAGGAATTTTTTATAATATAACGAAGCTTGAGTTACAAGTGTTTTGAAGAATTTATATGGATAGAGAGGTTAAATATATGAATGATTGTAAGTTTTGCAATATAGAAAATAAAAAAGAAAATACTATTATATATGAAAGTTCTTATTTTTATGTTATTCCATCTCTTGGGGCATTTATTCCTAATTATTTATTACTAATTTCTAAGAAACACATTTATTCTATGAGCGAATTAGAAAATGTAGAATTTGAAGAATATAAAAAAATAGTAAATAAATTTACAAAAAATTATGAAGGAAAATTTAATAGAAAACTAATTATGTTCGAACATGGTAGTTCATCAAAGGAAGAACATAGTGCAAGTAGCGTAACTCATGCTCATTTACATATAATTGACTATAATTTTAAAGATGAACAAAAATTGATAAATGATTTGAAAATGCAAGAAATAAAAATAGAAGAACTAAAAAATATCACAAAGAATTATGTTTTCTATATTAGTAATAATGGAAAATGTTATATTACGCTAGATTTTCCATCTGTAAGCCAGTTAATGAGAATAAAAATTGCAGAAGAAATTGGCATGAAAGATAAATATAATTGGAAAAAAGATAAATTTATGAAAAATATAAACTTAACAATTGAGAATTTTAAAAAAATAAAGTAAGGTAAGTAAGTGATATAAATGAATAATCAACAAAATTCTACGAATATCAACTGATTGATTACGATTTAATTAAGAACTTGCGAAAGTATAGATAAATAAAAACTTTGTTAGAAAATTTATATAGAGGTGATGAATACATGAAAAATATCGATTTGAATAATATAAAAGTAATTATTTTTGATTTTGATAATACATTAGCAATTCATCAAGATTCAGATTACATAGAACATCGTAATAAAAATGAAGATAATTTATTAAATTATTATTTAAAGGCTTACTTAAATCCTAATAAATTCTATGATGAGATAGAACCATGTTTTACTTTAAGTTCATTGAAAAAGTTAGTTGAAGTTTGTGAAACAAAGAATGTGAAAATGTATTGTGTATCTGGAATGAAATTTTCGTTTCATTTGAAAGCAAAGGAATATTTTGTTCATAAATACTATAGTAAAAATATTGAAGTTATTTCTACCAGCTCCCAAGAGTTAAAGTGTGAAGCTGCAAAAATTATAGGACGCATAAATCATTGTGAATTAAATGAAATACTTTTTGTTGATGATATAAAAGATAATATCGTTCGATTTAAAAACATGGGAATACATGCAGTATTACCAGAAGAAGTTGAGCAACTGGTAAATGAGGTAGTATAAATGGATAATCGACAAAATTATACAAACATCAACTGGGGAGTGGAAATTTATTAAAACACTTTATAAAACATTGATATATCAACATTTGTTTAAAAATTATTATTACACATTTTAATATATAGTAGTAAAGGAGGTAAAGGATGGCAAAGGATTTGATAATTAGGAGTTCAGCTGAAGAATTTATTACATTTAAAGTACAGGAAAAAGATAAAGGCATACAAGTTCGCTATGAGAACGAAAATCTATGGATGACTCAAAAAGCTATGGCTGAACTATTTGCTTGTAGCACTGATAATATTTCTTTACATTTAAAAAATATTTTTAAAGAAAACGAATTAGATAGCAATTCAGTTACCGAGGAATTCTCGGCAACTGCTTCTGATGGAAAAAAATATAAAATGAAGTTCTATAATCTAGACGCAATAATCTCAGTTGGATATAGAGTAAATTCTATTCGAGCTACACAATTTAGAAGATGGGCAACACAAGTCTTAAAAACTTTTACAATTCAGGGATATGTATTAGATAAAGAAAGAATGAAAAATGGTTCATTCATAGACAAGGACTATTTTGAAAAATTATTAGAAGAAATAAGAGAAATAAGATTATCAGAAAGAAGATTTTATCAAAAGGTAACTGATATTTATGCTACAAGTATTGATTATGATCCAAAATCTCCTATATCAATAGATTTTTTTAAGAAGGTGCAAAACAAAATGCATTATGCAGTATCTCATCAAACAGCACCGGAAATAATTTATAATAGAGTTGATTCAGAAAAAGAGAATATGGGACTTACTAATTGGAGAAATTCTCCAAATGGCAAAATAATGAAATCAGATGTGATTATTGCTAAGAACTATTTAGATAAAGAAGAAATAAAAGATTTAGAAGGAATTGTAAGTGCATTTTTGGAGTTAGCAGAGAATAGAGCAAGAAGACATATACCAATGACTATGGAGGACTGGGCAACTAGAATTGATAAATTTTTATTATCAGATGATAGAGATATATTAAAAGATGCTGGAAAAATATCACACGAAATAGCCTGTGATAAAGCATTAACAGAATTTGAAAAGTATAGAGTAAAGCAAGATAAATTATATAAATCAGATTTTGATTTATTAATAGAAGAAGTAGAAAAAAGAAAGAGTGAAAATAATGAATGAAAATAAGACAAATATTAACTGGTATCCAGGCCATATGGCAAAAACAAAAAAACAAATAATAGAAGATTTAAAGTTAATAGATATAGTTGTAGAAATTATTGATGCACGAATCCCTATTTCTAGTAGAAATCCTGATATTGAAGAATTGATAAGAAACAAAAAAAGACTAATTATTTTAAATAAATTTGATTTAGCAGATGATTTAGAAAATAAAAAATGGGTTAAGTATTTTGAAAAAAATAATGAACCAGCAGTTTTAGTCAATTCAAATACAGGAGAAGGGATAAATCAAACTATAAAAAAAATAGAAGAGTTATATTATGAAATTCAACAAAAGTTTGAAAATAAAGGGAGAGTAGGAAAATCTATTAGAGTAATGATTTTAGGAATACCAAATGTGGGAAAATCCTCATATATAAATCGTGTATCAAAAAAGAATATAGCAACAGTTGGAAATAAGCCAGGAGTAACCAGACAAAAACAGTGGATACGTATTAATAAAGATATAGAATTATTAGACACACCAGGAGTTTTATGGCCAAAATTTGAGAATAGGTATGTAGCACTAAATTTGGCTTTTACAGGAACAATTAAAGATGATGTATTAGAAACTATAGAAGTAGGTTTTGAATTACTGAAATTATTGGTAAATAATCATTTAGAGAAATTGATAGAAAGATATAAATTAAAATTAGAAAATGTAAATGACATTTTAAAACTAGATATAGAAGAAAATGAAAAGATATTAGAGATAATGCACTTAATAGGAAGAAAAAGAGGAGCGATTATTTCAGGTGGAAATGTAGATGAGGAAAAAACTGCTAGAATTATTTTAGAAGATTTTAGAAGTGGAAAAATTGGAAGAATTACCTTGGAAAAAGCAGATTAAAGTAGAACATATAATAAAAAATAGTGAGAAATTAAGGAGAAATAATGATAGAATTTATAGATAGATTAAGAGATAAAACAGATATAAATACACTTTCTCCACTTACATGGGCATATGTAGGAGATAGTGTATATGAACTATATATTAGAACTAATTTAATAAATAATACAAAACTAAAACCACATAAATTACATATAGAGTCTATTAAATATGTAAAAGCTAAGGCACAAGCGGAAATATTAAATAAAATAGAGGAAAAATTAACAGATTATGAAAAAGAAATTGTAAGAAGAGGTAGAAATGCAGAGAATCATCATTTACCTAAAAATGCATCTGTACAAGAATATATGTATTCTACAGGATTTGAAGCATTAATAGGCTATTTGTATTTAACAAAGAATGATGATAGATTAAAGGAAATATTGGACTGGTGTCTAGAAAAATAGGCAAATATAACAAAATGTATATTATACTCTTGACTAATATAGTATTTTTATGGTATAAATATATATGTTATATGAAATGGCCCCTTGGTCAAGCGGTTAAGACGCAGCCCTCTCAAGGCTGAATCATGGGTTCGATTCCCGTAGGGGTCACCAATATTAATTTTAATATTAAAAAAATGAAAAAAATTTTACAAAACTATTGACAAAGAACTATAAAAAGTTTATAATATTAATTGTTCCGCAAATAAAATGCAGGTGTAGTTCAATGGTAGAATTCCAGCCTTCCAAGCTGGCTATGCGGGTTCGATTCCCGCTACCTGCTCCAATACGCAAAGCATTATTGAAATAGAACTTTCATTAGTGCTTTTTTTATATAAAAAGTACTTTACTAAAAAAGTAATGTGCTACAAAAAACGTAAAATGCGGGTATAATTTAGTGGTAGAATGTCATGCTTCCGACCTGATCGCGCGAGTTCGATTCTCGCTACCCGCTCCATAAGGTAAAATCGTCGCACCAATGTGACGTTATTGATTAAATCAATCTGAAAAGATTGATTTTTTTGTGCGTTATTGCAAAGTTGTTTAGCATAAAATCATCAAACTGTTTTTTTGACAATGGTAACAAAGTTATTTCTCCAACAATTTTATTAAAATT
>CALXQG010000066.1 GCA_944390515.1 uncultured Clostridia bacterium | reverse complement strand
GGTTGGTGCCCTCATGATTACTGCAATTAAAGATAATCCATCTCTTGTAGCACTTGCTGATAAGTTATATAATGCAACTGATGTAGAACCTGTTTTTAATCCTGTTGCCCCTTTATAGTTTCTAATTAATTTATTTGTATTTACTAACTCTGATTCTCCATTTCTTAGGGTATCCATCCAAATTGTTGTATAATTTAATATTGTAGGATTATTATTCAATAACTCTCTTGACATTAAAGCAATATCATATGCTGAAGTAACATGCCCATCTTCATCTATACCATGGCAATTTTTAAATGTAGTATCATTCATTCCAAGTTCTTTTGCTCTTTGGTTCATTTTCTCTACAAATGCCTCTTGACTTCCACATAAATAATCTGCCATTGCAACAGTACAGTCATTTGCAGATACTACACAAATTGCTTTTAACATTTCATCTACAGTTAATTCTTCTCCTACTTCAAGCCAAATCTGTGAACCTCCCATTTCAGCTGCATCTTCAGTACATGGAACTTTGTCTGTTAATGATATTTGTCCTGAATCTATTGCTTCCATGATTAGCAGTAAACTCATTACTTTAGTTACACTAGCCGGTCTTAATTGTTCATGCATATTATGGTCATAAAGTACATTGCCTGTTTTTTGTTCTATTAAAATTGCTCCACCTGATTCCAAATTTAATGTATTAGAGTTATCATTTGTCTTTTCACTACTTTTATTACCTTCAGCTATATCTGCAGAAGTTTCAATACTATTTGCACTTTTACTTGTTTTATTTTGTATTACATTATTATTAAGGATATTTGAAACTGGCTCTGGCTCTGCCTCAGCACTCCACACATATATACTATCATCTGTTGCAAGAACTACTGAAAATGTAAAAATAACTAATACAATTAACAATGTTGCTATTCTTTTTATTATCTTCTTATTTAATCCCATATTCTCCTCCATTCTATTTTTTAGAACTTTATATTCTGATAAATTGCTATCACATAAAAAGCTCTAAAACATATTTTATTACAAATATATTTTAGAGCTTTTACTTTTATTACATTAATTTGATTTTTGATTATCATAGAGCTTATTCTTTTCAATATTTTTGAATATTTATTCTTCAAAATTATCATTTTCATTAGTCTCATCATATTCATAATCATAATCTACAGGTAATATTGGTGCTTGAGCATTATTTACTTGACCATGTCCCATTTTACTTCTTCTAGGACGAATTTTATTTACATTTTGAATTGTTTCAGTCAAATTTTCTAAAGTTTCCTTTGCCTCTTTATGTTCTCTATCTAATCTTTTTGCTTCTTCCCTTTTTTCCTCTTTTTTATTTTGCATTGATTTATTTAAATAGCAATTTACCTTTTCCATTAAGTCTGGTACATAGTCAATTAACTTATCTAACGCAGATGAATGATTTACAGGTAGTAGTTTTACATTGTTTTGTGTTACTACTAAAAATGCTACTGGAGATATGCTAACACCTGCACCTGAACCTCCTCCAAATGGTAATCTATATTGTATTGCTTCTTCTTTTTCTTTTTTAGTATACTCATCTAAAGTTTCTCCTTTAAATTCACTTCCTCCAGCAGCAAATCCAAATCCTACTTTTGAAATTGGTATTATAACCATATTATTGCTTGTTTCTATAGGTTCCCCTATAATAGTATTTACATCTACCATATCCTGTATGCTGTTCATTGCAGTAAGCATAAGACCTTCAATTGGATGTTCACTCATATTTATCAACTCTCCTTACATTATTTTTATACTGATAATATGTACCATTATTATTTTATTTATACATTTATTTCTAATTTATTGCATTACATTTTACTTTATTTTTCTCTGTATTCCTTTTTGACTTAAAGATTTTATACAAACTATTTAATAAATTTATTATTTTTATTTCTATATTTGATGACAATTTAATATCATATATATTTCCATTGTTATATAATGGATTAATTTTATATGAAACATTTCTTAGATTTTTACTTTCTACTGTTAAAGTTAATAATATTGATATTATGGTACATATTAATGATGTAATATAACTAGTTATTATTACATCACCAACTCCTACATTCAATTGTAATTTCAAAAAAGTTATTTGTGGTCTTATCTTTGTAATTTCTTTTAAATTTTGAATTGATAAATCTTTTTCTAACTCTTTAATAGCAATGTTTTGTAAGTTTATTTTTTTCATTATTCTTTTTATTTTTGTTTCATCTAAATTTATTGAAAACCATCTAATTTTTTTGAATAAGATTAATGAAATTTCAAGTGAGTATTTTAGCTTATCTTTATCTATATTAGTTAGTTCTAAGTTTCTAATACTTATTTTGATAGTAGATATTGTTATACTAATTACCAACACCATACTTATTATCAAAATTGCACATAATAATAAAACTAATACCATTATATAACCTCCTTTGAAGTTATCTGGTATTAGTTTTTCCAATTTTTTCTTTTTTAAACATGTTTTGAACAAACTTATACTACTTTTTTGTTATTTTTTTCAACTGTAATGTTGCCAAATAGTTCCTCTTGTGAAGTAAGTACCTTACTTCTTCTTGATAGTTCTAGCAATCCTGCAAAAGCTGTTACTATTTCCTTATTAGAGCATTTTTGTTTTGAAAACAAATTATTAAATATAAATTTTTTATTATGTAATAGTGCTTTAAACATTGTTTTTACTTTATCTGCCACTGTAAATGTTTCTGTAATAGCTATTTTTTCTATGTTTTTAGCATTTTTATTTAGTCTTGATGCATTTTTTTCTATTACATCTGCATATATATCTGAAATTATTTCTTTTTTGTATTCCCTTTCTAATTTTTGTTTTGGAAGTTCAATTTTTTCTGGTAATTTAAAAATTACTGTACCAGCATTTTCATACATTTCTCTTAACTTTTTAGTTATTTCTTTGTACTTTTTATATTCAATAATTCTTCTAATTAATTCTTCTTCTGAAAGTTCTTGTTCATCTTCTACTTGATTAGGTAGTAGATTTTTTGATTTCAAATACAAAAGTGTTGAAGCCATAACTAAAAATTCACTTGTAATTTCCAAATTCATTTTTTCCATTTCATTTATGTATTCTACATATTGATCTGTTATTTCACTTAAATTAATATCATATATATTCATTTTGTTTTTATCAATTAAATGACATAACAAATCTAGTGGTCCTTCAAAGTTCTCCAATTTCAATTTATATTTATTTGTTTCTAATGTTAAAATATTTTGCATTTTCTTTCCCTTACTTTTTTTAAATTTTACAGTCAACTAATTTGAAATAATATTAATTGCCTCTTTTATTGAGTCCATTTTGTAACCTTTTTTTAATAAAAATTGTATTATTTGCTGTTCTTCCATATCTTGTTTTTTTAAAATTATATTTTTCGCAGAATTTATCTCATACTCTTGTAACTCTTCAATATGGGCATCCACATAGTCTTCCATAACATTTGACTCAATTCCTTTAGACATTAATTTATATTTAAGTTCTTTTAAAGATAAATTATTTAAGTTAATAAATTCTGCTACAGCTCTTTCTACATAATTGCTATCATCAATATATCCTATTTCTTTTAGATTTTCTATTACGTCATCTAGCATATATTGATTTTCTATATTTGCAAACTTTCTTTTTACTTCTTTCTCTGTTCTCTTTTTGTACATTATGTATTTTAGTACTTTTGTTTTAAGTTTGTCAAATTCTTCTAATTCCTCAATTGTAGACATTAGTCTTATCTCCTCTTATTTTAGGCATTTACTCTTCTGGCTCTACTTCTTGTTCTTCGTCGACTTCTTCATCTCCTAAGCTTTTTTCAAATGCAGTATTAAAATTATCTCTTATTTTTTGTTCTACTTCTTCTGCTACATCTGGATTGCTTGATAAATATTTCTTAACATTTTCTCTTCCTTGTCCTATTCTTTCGCCTTTGTAGCTGAACCATGAACCAGATTTTTCTATGATATCTAGATTTACAGCAATATCTAATATATTTCCTTCTTTAGAAATACCTTTTCCATATACTATATCAAATTCTGCCTCTCTAAAAGGTGGTGCAACTTTATTTTTAACAACTTTTACTCTTGCTCTATTTCCAACCACTTCACCATCTTGTTTTATATTTTCTATTTTTCTAATGTCTAATCTAACAGATGCATAATATTTAAGTGCTCTACCACCAGCTGTTGTTTCTGGATTTCCAAACATAACTCCAACTTTTTCTCTTAATTGGTTAATAAATATTACAACTGCTTTAGATTTATTTATAACACCGGCTAATTTTCTTAGTGCTTGTGACATAAGTCTTGCTTGTAGACCAACATGTGCATCTCCCATATCTCCATCTATCTCTGCTTTTGGTACTAATGCTGCAACAGAGTCTACAACAATTATGTCTATCGCTCCGCTTCTAACCAATGCTTCTGTTATCTCTAATGCTTGTTCTCCTGTATCTGGTTGTGAAACTATTAAGTTATCTATATCCACACCCAAATGTTTAGAATATACTGGGTCTAATGCATGTTCAGCATCTATAAAAGCTGCTTCTCCACCTAGTTTTTGTGCTTCTGCTATCATATGTAGTGCTAGTGTAGTTTTACCAGATGATTCTGGACCATATATTTCTATTATTCTTCCTCTAGGAATTCCACCTATTCCTAAAGCTATATCAAGACTAAGTGCACCTGTTGGTATTGCTTCAACCTCCATTGCTCCAAAATCTCCTAATTTCATAACTGAACCTTTTCCAAATTGCTTTTCTATTTGTCCTAATGCTGCTTCTAATGCTTTCATTTTTTCTGGGTTTTGATTACTCATTTTCATTTCCTCCTTATAAACAACTGTTTG
>CALXQG010000065.1 GCA_944390515.1 uncultured Clostridia bacterium | reverse complement strand
CCAAGAGGAGGAAAAGGAAAAATAAAATTTGAAAAACATGAGAAAATAGAATTAGGAAAATGTGAAAAAATTGTGGAAAACACATTTAAAAATAAGGACAAATGTGTTACAATAATTGCCATAGGAAACATGGTAGATAAAGCAGTTCAAGTATCAAAAAAATTAGAAGAACAAAATATAAAAACAGAAGTAATAAACTCTAGATTCTTAAAACCATTGGATAAAGAAATATTAGAAACAATACAAAAAACAAATAATTGTATAGTTATAGAAGACGGAATACAAATTGGAGGATTAGGAGCAACAATAAAGCAAATGATTATGGATGCACATATGGAAAATATAAAAATAAAATGTTTTGCATATCCAGATAAATTTATAGAGCATGGAAGTATCAGTGAACTGGAAAAAAAGTATGGAATGGATGTTGATTCAATTGTATCAGCATGTATAGAAAATATATAAATTGGTTTTATAGATATTACCCAAAAATCTAAATATATTAGCAAGGAATGAAAAATTATTGAATAAGCAGGAAATACTAACCAAGTGCACAAATGAAGAAGATAGACTATTAGTAAGCAGGTTATTAGATAAAATTGAATTTGTGAATAAAAGAAATACTGTTGAATATACTGACTTTTTAGATATGAGGCAGAGACAGATTTTAGAAAAAGTGTTATATGATATAAAATGGACTAACTACATTGCAACAGGAGGATTTGGAAAAGCAGAAAGAACCATTTTAGTTATATATCCACTAAAATTAGAAGAAATAATAGAAAAAAGAAATTTTGATTTTAATACAATATTGGGAGCCATAAATGTAGAACTACCAAATGAACTTAAAGGAACGTATTCTCATAGAGATTATTTGGGAGGAATAATCAAAATAGGAATGAAAAGAGAAAAAGTTGGAGATATACTAACTAGTAAAGATGGTGCTCAAATTATAGTATTAAAAGAGGCGGAAGAGTATGTAATAAAAGGTTTACAAGAACTTACAAGATTTAGTAAAGCAAAGTTTGAAAAAGTAAAATTAGAAGAACTGAAAGTTGAAGAACCAAAAATTAAGATACTAAATATAATAATTCCTTCAATGAGAATTGATAGCATAGTATCTGAAGTAATTAGAACTTCAAGAGCAAAAGCAACAAATATTATTAAAGAAGAAAGAGTATTTGTAAATCATGAATTAGTTACAAAGAGTTCTAAAGAAGTGAAATTTGGAGATATGGTTACAGTAAGAGGAAAAGGAAGATTTGAAATAGGAAACATAGTAAACAATACTAAAAAAGGAAATTTAGTTTTAGAAGTAAAGGTATCACAATAAATTTTTAAATAGCTAAATCAGCTTGAATGGAGGATAAAATGGAGATAATTGATGGAAAAGAACTTGCAAGAGAAATTAGAGGAGAGTTAAAAAAAGAAGTAGAGAATTTAAGAAAAAATGGTATAATTCCAAAACTTGCAGTAATAATGGTAGGAGATGACAAAGCATCAAGTGTGTATGTTAGAAACAAAAGTAAGGCATGTGACGAAATTGGAATAGAATTTGAAGAATATTTAAAAGATGAAAACACAACTCAAGAAGAATTGATAGAATTAATAAAAAGTCTTAATAATAGAAAAGATATACATGGAATATTATTGCAAAGCCCTATTCCAAAGGGATTAGATATAAGGGAAGCATTTAATACCATAGATTATACAAAAGATGTTGATGGATTTAATCCAATAAATGTAGGAAAACTTTCAATAGGAGAGGACTGTTTTATATCTTGTACACCACATGGAGTAATTAAGATGTTAGAAAAATATAACATACAAACAGAAGGAAAAAGAGCAGTAATAATAGGAAGAAGCAATATTGTTGGAAAACCATTAATACAATGTTTATTAAACAAAAATGCAACTGTTACAGTATGTCATTCAAAAACACAAAACATTAAAGACATAACTAGCCAAGCAGATATTTTAGTTGCAGCATTAGGAAAACCTAAATTTGTTACAGCAGATATGGTAAAAGAAGGAGCAACAGTTATCGATGTGGGAATAAATAGAAATGAAGATGGAAAACTAGTTGGAGACGTGGATTTTGAAGAAGTATCAAAAAAAGCATCATACATAACTCCTGTACCAGGAGGAGTTGGACCAATGACAATTGCTATGCTTATGCATAATGTGGTTAAATCAGCAAAATCCCTAAAATAATTACCATTTGGCGTTGTTAAACTTCACTTAATTATAATTTCGGGGGCAATTTCTTAAAATTAGGAGGAATTGCATGAATATAAAATTTGATTTTAGTAAAATAAAAACAATAAAATTAGGAGATGACAAATATCCAGAAAATTTAAAAAATATATATGGAAAACCACAAATATTATATGTTTTAGGAAATGAAGAATTACTTAATTCTAAAGCTATTGCCATAGTTGGGTGTAGAAATGCAACTGACTATGGCTTAAAGAATGCATATAAGTTTGGATATGAACTAGCAAAAAAGGGAATATGCATAATTAGTGGATTTGCAAGAGGAATAGATACATACTCTCATAAAGGAGCAATTGCAGCAAAAGGAAAGACAATTGCTGTTCTAGGGTGTGGACTAGACATAATATATCCACCAGAAAATGGAGAATTGTATAAGCAAATTATAAAAAGTGGGGGAGCGATAATAACAGAATATTCACTTGGAAGCAAGCCGGAAAAGCATCACTTCCCAGCAAGGAATAGGATAATAAGTGGATTATCTGAAGGGGTACTAGTAGTTGAAGCAAAGAAAAGAAGCGGAACAATGATTACAGTAGAACATGCACTAGAACAGGGAAAAGAGGTATATGCAGTTCCAGGTAGTGTATTTAGTGATAATTCATATGGAACAAATGAACTTATAAAAGAAGGAGCAATACCAGTAACAAGAGTAGAGGATTTTATTGTGAATTAGTATAACCAAATGAATATGTTTAATGAAAAAATAGCAAAAAAAATGTAGGCTATACCTACATTATTACGCGTAATAAAATATATATACTTAAACTTATGCTCTTTTTACTTTACCAGAACGTAAGCATTTTGAACAAACAGAGATTGTTTTTACGTCTCCATTAATTATTGCTTTAACTCTTCTTAAATTTGGTTTAAATGTTCTAGTGCTTCTTCTACTAACATGAGAACGAGCTATACTTATTTTATTTCCGTGTGCTACTGATTTTTCACATATTGCACATTTAGCCATTTTTTGCACCTCCTATATGTAAAAATAAAACTGACTAAATATAAGTTTATCATAAATTGGTATAAAATACAAGGGATTTAGTGAAAAAATATAAATAAATTTTAAATGGCGCAAAAGGGACAGGCCTAAATGCGTCATTTAGCACTTAGTTGCACAAATCTTTAATAACTTCTCCTGAAATAAGAAGTCCGGCAACAGAAGGAACAAAACTAATACTGGCAGGAGGGTTAGAATTTGAATGTATTTCTTCTTTTGAAAACAATACTTTTAAATGAAAAATATTTAGTTTTCTTAATTCTTTCCTTATGACTTTGGCTAAAGGACAGACAGAAGTCTTACTTATATCTGCAATTTCAAATTTACTTGCATTTAATTTATTACCAGTACCCATACATGAAATTATTCTGATACTGTGTGTATTACAATATTTAATTATTTCTAATTTTGAACTAACTGTATCTATGGCATCAATTACATAATCAATAATTCCAAAGTCTTTTTCAATCTTTTTCATTAAGCTTTCTAAATTATCTATATTTACAAACTCTTTAAATTTAATAATATTGCTTTTAGGATTGATTTTTGAAATTCTTTCTGCTTCTACATCAACTTTACACATCCCTATTGTAGAAGTATCTGCAATTAATTGCCTATTTATATTTGTTATATCTACAGTATCATTATCTATAACAGCTATATTACCAATACCACTTCTTACTAAACCTTCCACTACATACGAGCCAACACCGCCTAATCCAAATACAACAACATGAGAATTATTTAGTAAATTAATATTATCTTTTCCAATTAATTTTTCTGTTCTATCTAGCCAATTTACTTTTTCCATACCATACCTCCACAAATATTGTAGCACAATTATACCATTTATTTCAAAAGGGTGCAAAAGGAGCAATAAGATTGTTGGAATTTAATATACTTGATATGCTTATTCATTGAGTATTTATGATTAAAATATCAATATATTGTAATGACAAAAAGGATAAAACAAGCCCGTCCCCAATTGGCCTAAAAAAATCACAAAAAGTACTTGTCAAAAAAATACTAATAGTGTAGAATAAAGTTACACTTATTAGTACAAAATAAAAAAGTACTAAAATAAAAAAATAATGTGTAGAAGTTCTTTGAAACAAAGGTATGAGAAATAGGAAATATTTTAGTACTAAAAGTCTTAAAGAAACTTTTGTAAGTAAAAAAAACTATTTACAAAAAAAAGTGTAAATTAAAAAGCCAAAGGAGAAAGATTGTTATGAGAAAGAAAATAAATAAAAATATGAAAATAGGATAGACTAAAGATATTAGTGAATAGAAAAAATATTTACTAATTAGAAAAATAAGTCTATTCTTTTTTTTAGAAATCATAACAAAGAGACACAAGTAAAAAATAAAGAATAAAATAAACAAAAAAGGAACAAAAAGAAAGAAGTGAGATTAAATGCTAAAAAATATAAAAAAAGCAAATAGTCAAAGAACTTCAAAAAACACATTAGAGAATAAAAAAGAAAGGGAGGAAAAAAGATTATGAAAAACAAAAAAGAAACAGAAGTAAAAAAACAGATAAGTAAAGCAATAGGAAGTCAAAGAGGAATCACATTAGTAGCGTTAGTAATCACAATTTTGTTCTCTTATGACGAAAAATTAAAATGTAGTAATAGCAAAGGTTTCCTCCTACAAACAATTTA
>CALXQG010000064.1 GCA_944390515.1 uncultured Clostridia bacterium | reverse complement strand
TGTAAAGCATGTGGATTATGCCAAAAAAATTGTCCAGTTAATGCAATTTAAGGAGAAGGAAGAGAAAAAAGACATATAAATCAAGATAAATGTATAAAATGTACTACTTGTATTAAGTCTTGTCCTTTCCATGCAATTGGCTAGGTTTGCAAAATAAACTTTGTGATTAGCGTTGTCAAAATTTAGATAAAAAATCCTCGACGTACACAAAGTACGCCTCCGGTTTTTTACTAAATTTTTCCTAGCACTACTTGTTTCTTTTGCAAACCAGGAAAAACACAAAAATATTTGTTTTTGATTAATTGTGTTGTTTCGCAAAATAAACTTTGTGATTAGCGTTGTCAAAATTTAAGGAGGAGAAAATGGTTAATTTAAAAATTGATGATAAAAAAGTGTGCGTTCCAGAAGGGACAACAATACTAGATGCAGCAAAACAAGCAGGAATAGATATTCCAACTCTATGCTTTTTAAAAGATATAAATGAGGTTGGAGATTGCAGAATGTGTATTGTTGAAGTAGAAGGCAGAAGAGGTTTTGCAACATCTTGTATACAAACAGTAGAAGAAGGAATGGTTGTACATACACACACTCCAAATATATTAGAGGCAAGGCATACAATTCTTGACTTAATAATATCAAATCATTCTAAAGATTGCTTAACTTGTACACGTTCACGGAAATTGTGAACTTCAAGATTTAGCAATAAAGTTTAATGTACTTGATATTGAATTTAAAGGAGAAAGAACAGAACATAAAATTGACGACAAATCTCCTTCAATTGTAAGAGATTTTAATAAATGTATTCTTTGTAGAAGATGTGTTGCAACATGTAAAAATGTTCAAAATATTGGTGCAATTGACTGCATAGAAAGAGGATTTGATTCATGCATTTCTACAACATACGATCATAGTCTAAATGATGTAAATTGTACATTTTGTGGTCAATGTATTGAATCATGTCCAACGGGTGCTCTTCATGAAAAAGAAAATATCAATGATGTTTGGTCAAAACTAAAAGATCCAGATACATATGTTGTAGTTCAAACAGCGCCTTCAGTTAGAGTAGCACTTGGAGAAGAGTTTGGCATGGATATAGGAACAAATGTTACTGGAAAAATGGTCTCTGCGCTTAAAAATTTAGGATTTGATAAAGTATTTGATACAAATACTGGAGCAGATTTTACTATAATGGAAGAAGCAACAGAATTTGTAAAACGTTTTAAAGAAAATGATAATTTACCTATGACAACATCATGTTGTCCAGGTTGGGTACGTTTTGCAGAAATGGAATATCCAGAAAAATTAAAGCATTTATCAAGTTGTAAATCTCCTCACCAAATGTTTGGAGCTATTATAAAGTCATATTATGCAGAAAAAAATAATATTGACCCAAGTAAAATTTTTGTTGTATCTGTAATGCCATGCATAGCTAAAAAGTACGAAAGCCAGAGAGAAGAGATGCAAGTAAATGGTATTAGAGATGTTGACTATGTTATAACAACTCGTGAACTTGCAAGAATGATAAAACAAGCTAATATAGAATTTGATAAATTAGAAGATGATACATTTGACAATCCAATGGGAGAAGCAACAGGTGCAGCTGCTATATTTGGAGTGACTGGTGGAGTTATGGAAGCTGCTCTTCGTACAGCATATGAATTAATTACAGGTGAAGAACTTAAAAAATTAGAATTTGAAGAAATAAGGGGAGCAAAAGGAATAAAAAAAGCAACAGTAAAAATAGGAGACAAAGAAGTAAGAGTCGCAGTAGCACATGGTTTAAGTAATGCAAGAAAAATTATGGAAGAAATAAAAAACGGAACCGCAGACTATAGTTTTGTAGAAGTAATGGCTTGCCCAGGAGGTTGCATAATGGGTGGTGGACAGCCTATTAAAAATTCTAAAACAAGGATGACAGTTGATATAAGAGCAAAAAGAGCAGAAGCAATGTATTCAATTGATGAAAGAAGTACAATAAGGAAATCTCATGAAAACCCTATATTAAAGGAAATTTATGAAGAATATATTGGTAAGCCAGGAGAACATAAAGCACATGAATTATTGCATACACATTATACTCCTATGGAAGAGTATAGAATATAAAATTTATGATATAATTAAAATGTCAAGTAAAATATGTCGAAAACTAAAAAAAGTAGATTGCTTTTTTCTACACAAAAAGCAATTTACAAAAAGTATAATATGTTTGTAAAGAAAAAATTAAAAATATAAGAGGGAAAGTAAATGTCAGAAAATAAGCAACAAAGTAAAGAAGAATTTAAGTCAGGATTTGTTTCAATAATTGGTAGAACAAATGTGGGAAAATCTAGTATAATAAATAGTTTAGTTGGAGAAAAAGTAGCAGCAATTGCAAATAAGCCACAAACTACAAGAACAATAATCAGAGCAATTGTAAATAGGCCAAATTCTCAAATAATATTTATAGATACACCTGGAATACATAAACCAAAATCAAAATTAGGAAATGTAATGGTTGAAAATGCTTTTGAGGTTTCAAAAGAAGTAGACATTTTAGTATTTGTAGTTGATTCAACTACTGATGAAATTGGAAAAGGTGATAAGTTAATTTTAGATAAAATAAAAGATTCGGGTAAAAAAACAATTTTAGTATTAAATAAAATTGATTTAGTCGATAAGGCAAAAATTGCAAAATTAATAGAACAGTATAAGGATGAGTATGATTTTGCAAGCATAATACCTGTTTCAACAGTAAAAAAAATAAATTTAGATATTATTTTGGACGAAATAGAGAAGAACTTAAAACCAGGACCAGCATATTATAATATAGAAGAATATACAGATCAAACAACGAGACAACTAGTTGAAGAAACTATAAGGGAGAAAGCATTAAAATTATTAAATGATGAAGTGCCACATGGAATTTTGGTTGAAGTTGAAAAAATGAAAAGGAGAAAAACTCTTGAGAATGAGCCAATATATAATATCGATGCAGTCATATATTGCTTAAGGAATTCTCATAAGGGAATAATAATAGGAAAAAATGGAAGCATGCTAAAAAGAATTGGAACATATGCAAGAGAAGATTTAGAAAAAATGTTAGGAATAAAAATAAATCTAAAATTATGGGTAAAAGTTAAAGAAGACTGGATTAATAACGAGAAGTATATAAAAAATTTTAAATTATAACACAAAACAGTTGAACTTTTACATTAAGAAAATTTTAATAATAAAAAGGTATAAAAATTAAAAAAATGCAAAAGATAAAAATAAAGATAAAGTTACTTATAAAGTAATAATAGCTTTATGTTGGCATACATCTAGTAAATCTGGTTGTTTGCGCGAGAAAGGGATGATGGGCTTGATAAAACAAATGGCTTGGAATACTTTTAAAAATACTGGAGATATAAATACATTTTTAGAATTAGTTGAAGTTGAAAATATAGAAAAGAACATAATAGAGGCGGAAAAGCAAAATGGGAATATTAAAATTAAAGGGTATAGTAATTTCGGAAAACAATTCAAGTGATTATGATAAAATGGTAACAATATTAACTCCAAATGGAAAAATTGGCTGTGCTGCTAGAGGGGCGAGGAGACCCAAAAGTGCCTTAATGGCAGCAACACAATTTTTATGTTTTGGAGATTATCTTATTTATCAAGGAGTAAATTCATATAGTATCAATTCATGTGAGGTAAATGAAGTATTTTATAATATTAGGATGGATTTAGATAAATTACAATATGCTTCACACATTACCAAAATAATAAATGATGTTACTGACGAAAATCAAAATACATATAAGATATTACAGCTATTTTTAAACACACTTTATGTACTTTCAGAAACAGATAAAAATATGGATTTGGCGATTTCAATATTTAAACTAAAATTATTATCATTACTAGGATTTACACCAATAATTGATAGATGTTCAAACTGCAATAGAAATGATACAAAATTAAGTCATTTTAGTTTTAGAGATAATGGACTAAAATGTAGTATTTGTGCAAAACAAGATAAGGGAGCAATTGAAATATCAGAAGCAACTATAAATGCAATAAAATATATTGTACTTGCTCCACCTAAAAAATTGTTTTCATTTAATTTAAGTGAAAATGGAATTAAGGAATTAGAGATAGTAAGTAAAATTTACTTAAACGAAAAATTAGATAAAGAGTATAAAATAGATAAAATATTTTAACAAACAATACAAGCATTAAAAAATAATTAAATACATTAGAATGCTAGCTGTATGTATATTTTTCGGATTTTTTGTTCTTTGTTATCGAAGCCACTCATCATGCAAAAAATGCTTTTATTTACATGGAACGAAGGCTTCTTCAATCGCACTCGCCTAAAGGCTCGTTTGAACGCTACGCGAACTGCAAAATATCTCAAAATATACATACAGCTAGCATTTTTATTTAGAGGAACTATTATCTTCTAATTACAAGTCTCATAAGCTAAAAAAAGCACTTGAAAAAAGTGCTTTTTTCGTGTAAAATGTATTATGTAATTAAGCTAAAGTATAAAAGTTAGGAGCTAAAAAATGGAGAAGAAAGATATAGAAAATGAATTAGAATATATAGATAAAGTACTTAAAATAAATGAAGGAAAAAATCTAAAATATCATATTTTAACAATGGGTTGTCAATTAAATGAAAATGATTCTGAAAAAATATGTGGTATGCTTGAAAAAATGGGTTATGCTAAGACAGATGAAGTAATGGATGCTGATTTGGTTATATATAATACATGTTGTGTAAGAGAGAATGCAGAGGAAAAACTTTTTGGAAAATTAGGTGAAGTAAAAAAGCAAAAAATAGAAAAAGGAACAATTATTGCAATTGGTGGATGTATGATGCAGGAACCACACATTGTAGATAAAATTAAAAAAAGTTATAAATATGATGTGATTTTTGGAACACACACATTGTACAAATTTCCAAAAGATTTATATAATGCAATTATTGAAAATAAAAGAATTACAGACATAGTAGATATAGATGGAGAGATAATAGAGGGACTTCCTATAAAAAGAGCAGATAATATTAGAGCATCTGTTACAATAATGAATGGATGCAATAACTTTTGTACATATTGTATAGTTCCATATGTAAGAGGAAGAGAAAGAAG
>CALXQG010000063.1 GCA_944390515.1 uncultured Clostridia bacterium | reverse complement strand
AGATGCAGATATAGCATCTGCTGCTTGTATTAAAACAGCTTCTATTGTTTGTGGTTCAACATCTCCATGGTGTGCTTGTACAGCATTTATTACCTTTTCGTTTTCTTTATATCTCTTTAATATTTCAACACCAATTTCAACATGTGTACCTTCCATATCATGATCTAATGCTTTTCCAATATCATGTAATAATCCAGCACGTCTCGCAAGTTTTGGATCTAAACCTAATTCCTCAGCCATTATTCTAGCCAAATTAGATACTTCTATCGAATGATTTAAAACGTTTTGTCCATAACTTGTCCTATATTTTAATTTACCAATTAATTTCACTAAGTCGGGATGTAGTCCTACTACTCCAGTTTCTAAAACTGCTCTTTCTCCTTCTTCTTTAATAGTATTTTCGACTTCTTCTTTAGCCTTTTCTACCATTTCTTCAATCTTTGTTGGATGAATTCTTCCATCCTCAATTAATTTTTCAAGAGCTATCTTAGCAACTTCCCTTCTTAAAGGATCAAATCCAGATATTACGACTGCTTCTGGTGTGTCATCAATTATTAAGTCAATTCCAGTTAATGTTTCTAATGCCTTTATGTTTCTACCTTCTCTTCCTATAATTCTTCCTTTCATATCATCATTTGGAAGTGACACTATAGAAACAGTAGTTTCTGATGTATGGTCTGCTGCACACTTTTGTATAGCATATCCTACAATCTCTCTAGCACTTTTAATAGCTTCATCTTTTGTCTTACTTTCTACTTCCCTTATAACTGCTGCTTTTTCAGCTATTAGAGTTTTTTCTAGTTCAGAAAGGATTTTTTGTTTAGCCTCTTCTTTTGATAAACCAGAAATTCTCTGAAGTTCAGCCATTTGCTTATTTGTTATTTCTTTTAGTTCATCTCTTTTTAAGTCTAATTCCTCTTCTTTTTTCACTAAATCTTTTTCTTTTTTGTCAATGTTTTCTAGCTTTCTTTCTAGATTTTCTTCCTTTTGAATTAATCTTCTTTCTTGTTGTTGTACTTCGCCTCTTCTTTCTCTAATCTCTTCATCTAAATCTTTTCTCGCACTTAAAATTTCTTCTTTTGCCTTAAAAATTTCTTCTTTTTTACTATTTTCAGCCTCTATTTTTGCTCTTTCTAGTATTTGTTTTGCTTCATTTTCTGCACTACGTAATTTAGATTCAGCAATTTTTTTTCTTAAATATACCCCTACAAAAGTAAATATAACTGCTGCGATTAGAAATATGGCGATATTGATTATTATGTCCATAATCATTACACCTCTTTCTTTATATTTAATTTTCAATGTACAATAAATATATCTTCCTTATATAAAATATATTTTTTCCTACATATATATTGTAATATTTATTGGGCACTTATGTCAAGTATTTTTGTATGATTTTTTCAACAGTTCATATCAAATACATGTATATTATTCTAATTATTTAATTAGAATAATAAAATTCAAATATTTTTTAAAATTTTGATAATTCAGAATTAACTTTTAACATATAAAAAAACTCCTTATGACATTTTTATTTTATCATAAGAAGTTCTTTATTACGAAAAATAATTATTTATACTTTCTTTTTAATACAGTTTAATAAGTAAGCAAATTTCACTCTCTTTGCAATTTAGTAGATTTATCTTGTATTAAATAAACATTTGCATGATTACTCTAGAACAGAGACAGCTACACGGAATCCAGTGCGACTAGTACTATCTCCATGATAAAGGCCAAAATGGAACTGTCCAGCATTGTATGTGTCCATGCAGTCTCCTCCACGTATTAAGAATGGGGAATTAGAATAAGAAAATTCAGAATATCCATTGTACCACGATGTTAAATGTACATCCTCACTGCTACTTTTAGATGTTTCATATATAGCATCTCCATAGTGTCCTTTTTCTGGAATTACTACTTCATAATTACTCTCTCTAGTATCTCCTTTATTTCCTATGCTATACACCTTTTTATACTTACTTGCTGCACTTAATAGTACACTTCCATATGTTGTTAAATTGCTATTCCCATTATTTATATATCCAGCTGTACATTCTAATGTTCCCCCACTCATATCATATACTCCCCATACATTTTCGGTTGTACTTGCCTGTTGTCCATTACTTGTATTATACGAATAAGTACTTGTTGTGCTATTTGCTTTTGCACTATTTCCTGATTGTCCTGTAACATAATTGCTATTTGGATTTATCCACACTTCACTTCCTTTTCCATAAGTCGCGTTTTGACTTAAATAAGCTACTGCTCCCCATTCTGTATTTTTCATCATATGTGGATCTACTACTAAGTCATTTGTATTTAATCCATATGGATTATTTTCTTTATTTAATTCTATGCATACAGTAAAAGCATTACTTATTGTAATATTTCTCCAACTTGTTACTCCTGCCTTTATCATTGGTGTTAATGTTGTTTCATTTGTATCTGTCTCTCCTGTAGTTACATCTGTTGTACAACCTGTATGGCTCGTTTCATATTTTCCTACCCAGAATCCACTTAATTTTGTCCCTCCATAATTAAATGCTGGATGTACTACATAATCTTCCATTCCACTTCCTGTTGCATAGCTTGGATATGTCTCACTATATGTTTTTGACTTATCCTTATTTTGGTTATTTTTATCTATAAATACTACATTTATTGTTCCTGCACCAAGTGTTCCATCACTTGGATTTATTTCTTCTCCACTTTGATGATATCCACTTGTTATTTGATATGCATATCTTGGTATCCATACTAGCATGCTATAATCTTTGCTTTCATCTAGTATTTCACCACTTTCACTTGTTATAAATGTTGCATCTCCTAATACTATATTTGCCCATTCTTTATTTTCATAATTATACCAACTACTATCATATTCATTTGTCTTTACCCATCCTATTCCTTCTTCATATTTTACTGGTGTCATTCCATCACTTAACTTTGGTGCTGTTGGCAATACACTATCTACATATGGGTCTGGTAATGGTATTTCACTCTCTTCTGCCATTACATTTGCAAATTGGTCTACCATACTATTTATTCCTTCTGCTTCTGCTGTTGTTGAGTTTGCTGTTTTATCTCTTGCTTCTTCTGCGTATTTTACTAACCCATTATCTCCAAATGCCATGTTAATTGTTACTGTTGCTAATATTATTAAGATTACTATTGTTATAACTAAAGCAACTAATGTAATTCCTTTTTTATTTGATTTTAATTCATTTTTTAAATCTTGTTTTTGCATTTGTTTATTCATTTTTATTACCTCCACAATTCTTTCTTCTTATTGTTTACTAAAATTATAATATTATTCAACATATCTTTTATGTGTTTATACCTACTATGTTAATATATACTAACTATATATCTTTGTCAATATAATCCGAAAATATTTTATATGTTTTTACCTAGTAGGTTTGCACCCAATTGTGAAATACCTATCTTTTATGATAATATCTCTTTGAGGTGAAACATATGGACGAATGGGGAGAAGTAAATTTAAAATTAGATCAATTTTTAAAAGAACATAATATTAGTCGTTCCAGTTTATCTAGAAATGGTCAAATACATTACAAGCAATTATTAAAATATTGCAATAATGATATGAAAAAAGTAGACTTAAGCATATTAGCTAGAATATGCAAAACTATAGATTGTGAAATTAGTGATATTATAGAGTATGAACCTCCAAAAAATAAAATTTAATTATTTTTATAAGCAATATAAAAAGGGCATCAAATTGATGTCCTTTCTACTTTATTCATCTAAGCTCTTGGATGAGTTCTTTTATACATTTCTCTTATTCCTGCATCTTGAAACTGTGCGTATACTTGTGTTGAAGAAATATCAGAATGTCCAAGCATAGTTTGTATTGCTTTTAAATCAGCTCCATTTTGTAATAAATGTGTTGCAAAAGAATGTCTTAATATATGCGGAGTAATATCTTTTGTAATATTAGCTTGTTCTTTATAGAATTTAACAATTTTCCAGAACCCTTGTCTTGTTAATCTTTTTCCGTTAACATTAACAAAAAGTGCTGTTTCATTTTCATCTTTTATCATTATTGGTCTTGCATCATTTATATATTCCCTTAAAGCTGCAATTGATATAGAACCTAAAGGTATATTTCTTTGTTTATTTGCTGCTTTACAAGATATAAATGCTTCATCTAAATTTACATCTTCTAAATTTAAAGAAATTATCTCTGTAACTCTCATTCCTGTTGCATATGCTACTTCTAGCATTGCTTTATCCCTAGTTCCTTTTAAATCAACATCTTTTGGTTGACTTAATAACATTTCTACTTCTTCTGAAGTTAGTACACTTGGAACTCTTTTTTCTACCTTTGGTGATTGTATATTTTCTGTTGGGTCATGTTTAACTTTTTTTACTCTTATTAGATATTGATAAAATGATCTAATTGAAGCTAAATTTCTTGATATTGTTGAAGTTTTTTTACCTATATTACTTAAATGTTTAAGATATTCATTTATTTTTTGATTATCCATTTTTAAATAATTTATTTTATTTTCGCTTAAGTAGTTCTCGAATTGGTGAATATCTCTACTATATGATTGTAGTGTATTATTTGATACTCTTTTTTCATTTTGTAAAAAATCCAAAAATTGTTTAATCTGTTTTTCCATTTTTGTCATTACCCCTTCTTTTATTAATATCTAAATTATAATTTACATAAACATTATATATGTTATATCATAAATTGAATTGAAATGCAAATACTTTTCATAAAAAATTTAATAAATTTAAAATAAATTTATACTTAACATAAATAGATTTGTTGAAATATATACTTCTACCAAAGATGCTAATACTAAAAAGGCCAATAACATTATAGATACTATTGTATGTCTTAATATTTCAATTTTTATATTTTCTTTTCTCTTATCCTTCATAATAGATTTATATAACCTAATGCAACTAACTGCCATACATATTATCACTGGAATAAATATCAAATTTTGAAAAAACATTGTTGTAAGTAAAAAAACTAAACCTTTTTGTACTCCTAATACAGCTATTCCTGCAGATACAGCATATCCTATGCAAAATCCTCTAAAAAGTACAATTCCAAGAACAATAGGTATTCCTACTACAGTTGAACCTATAAACCACATACTAATTATTAATATGAAATTATCCCATATGGAATTTTTAAGTAGTTGAATTTTATCTATATGAAATCCCTGCTTTAGTGAATTTATAAAATTATTTATATAATTTTGTATTTCTATCATTTGTTCTTCATTTACATTATTTATAAATATGACTCCTGCAATAATTCCAATAATTAATATTAAGATAATAATTAGATATGATTTTAAATTATCATAAATATTTTGCAAAATAAAGTCTTTTACTCTTGATTTTTTTCTTGTACGTATCTCTCTCATTTTTTATCTCCTAGACATTATATTTTATACATAATGTCTATTCTATAAAATGAAATTTAGAACTATTATTTGAATTTATGCAAAATAGATTAATAATTTTCGTCTAAATTAGGATTAGCTGGCTGTAAGTTTTCCGTAAACTCCTCCACCACCTGCTTGTATTTTTACATTTCCGTCTCTTGCAGCAATAACGGTATTCGCTATTTTTTCTCCTACAACTGCTTCAATATCATCTTTTGATAATTTATGTAATATATTCATTTCTGTCTCAAAATTCTTTAGAAGCTTGTCTATTGTTTTAGCACCTAGACCAGGCATAAATGTTAATGGAATTTGGTATATATATGGTGGTCTAAAATCTGGACTTTTGGTTTTTTCTTTGT
>CALXQG010000062.1 GCA_944390515.1 uncultured Clostridia bacterium | reverse complement strand
TGAGAGGACTCGAACCTCCACGCC
Organism: uncultured Clostridia bacterium; assembly: GCA_944390515.1. Classification (GTDB taxonomy): domain Bacteria; phylum Bacillota; class Clostridia; order TANB77; family CAG-508; genus CALXVA01. Next base: position 5,908 of record CALXQG010000062.1, on the reverse strand, counting down.
GTTGGCACTGGTTCCTAAGACCAGCGCGTCTGCCAGTTCCGCCACATCCGCATCTCACTAACAAAATATATTTTAGCATATCATAAATACATTGTCAACAATAGCTGTGAATTTTTTCACAATTTTTTTCCAAAATTCTTACATTGTTTGTTTATTCTAAAATAGTCTTTTCTATCTGCCTCTTTGTTATAGATCCTTCTCTTAAAATATGTGGTATTCCTTCGATCACTTGAACTATAGTAGACGCAAGACCTATTTTACTTCTTCCTCCATTTATAAAGCAACTGACCTTTCCATCAAAATCATCAATAATATTATCTACTGTTGTTCTACTTGGCATTCCTGAAATATTGCAGCTAGAAGTTGCTAAAGGAACTCCAGAATATTCTATTAGCTTAAGTGCTATATCATTTTCTGGCATACGAACTCCTACTGTACTTCCATTTGCAGTTAATATGTCTGGAACTATATCTTTTTTATTTAAAATAATAGTAAGTGGTCCGGGAAAAAAATTTTTCATTAATTTATATTCTATATCTGTAATATCTTTTGCAATATTATCTACCATACTTATACTATTAACCAAAAGATTAATTGGTTTATTTAATGGTCTTTTTTTTGCTTCATACAACTTCTTTATAGCGTTTGGATTTAAACCATTTACTCCTATTCCATATACAGTTTCTGTTGGAAACACTACAACTTCTCCATTTTTTATAATTTCTGCAACTTTTTTTAATTCTATATAATCTATTTTTTTCCTAAAATCTAAATATGTATGCATATTCTTCCTTCTTTCATATACAATTAAATTCTAGCATAATTATTTACATATATCAATAAAATTACAAATGTTTAACCAATATTATTAAATTGCGAAAAAATCCACTTAATTATTTGTTCTTTTATACTCATATACTCTTCTTTATCAAACTGCATATTTGCAATGCAAAACCTTCTGTTAGAAATATGTGAACAAAACATACACTCATAGAGCGAATTGGCATCTTGTATAAAAAAGGAATCACTTATTTTAGCTGAGCATATTACATTATAACTATTAGAGCAATTATTTGAATCATCAACTCTAATGCAATTACTTATATTTGAACTTCTTTGGCATGCAAGTATATATTCTGAATTGCCACATCCATCAGAAAAAATTATATTTTTTGATTTTCTACAGTCTTGGCATCTATATACATTTTCACAGCTATATATAGTATCACTTTTTGAAACATTGATGCTATCGTAATTTCTTTCTGTTGTGGTATAGTTTATCTTATTCCATAATTTTAGAATTTCATCAAGAGATTCTATCTCCTTTTTTGGTCGCATCCAACCTTTATAATTATCGTATTTCATCATATTATCTTGGGTTATATATTTATTTGAATTAGCAGATGTCGCCCATGTTTCTCTTCCATCTACTGCATCTATTACTCTATTAGGTAATTTTATATCAAATGCAAATTCAGATAGTACATCATCTATTGTTAAATCACACGTTCTTTCAAACACTTGCATAAAAATATCATTCAAAATTTGTTTGCATTGTCTATCATTCATATTTAGTCTCCTTATTATATCAATTATTTTGAAAATTCACTTTTCTCCTTGAAGTAGATTGTTCCTTCATTAAATCTTTCAAAGTGTTATTTGTATTAATACTAAAATTCTTTTTATCTTTTTTTATCATATTATTTGATACTGTTTTAACTTTGATTTCTTTATTTTTAATATTTCGTGGAACAGGTATAAAATCAATGGTCTTTGCTTTAAATGCAGATAACACCCTTCCATCTTTTCCAACTCTTACTATACATTCTCTATTATTCAACTCTGAAAGCATTTTTACTCTTGTAGAAACTCCATTCTTTACAGCCATTTCCATTTGCATATTTTTTTCTAGAATAATAGCATCTGATCTTGAAACTCTAAAAGTAAAATAATTTACAACATTTGTAAATATCGCATTTTGTAAATTATGGCTAATTTGCTCAAAATATTGTCCTGCTAATATCAATGATAAGTTATATTTCCTTGCTTCTGAAAGAAATCTACATATTATTGGATTTTCTATAACTGGCACCTCATCTACAACTAAAATAATATGCTCATCAAACGAGTGTGCTTGAACTAATTGTAATATTTGTTGCATACAAAATCCAGATATTATTTTTGTAATATTTAATCCTAATGTAGTTTGATCTAATGATAATATCGTAATAAAGTTTTTTTCTATTTCTTCTTTTATATTATTTAATGTAATTTTTTCTTGCATAGCTGGCAACAAACCAACTTCATCTATAAAAGATATTATTGGTGATACGGCCTCTTGATATGATTTTGTTTTTAGTTCATTGAAATCAGTCCTAAAAAATTCTATGATATTGGGTTGAATTTCATCTTCAACTTTTTTTATGATGCTATTTCTATATTCTATTTCTATTAATAATTTTCTTAAATTTATTAAATTAAATTCTTTTGCTTCAAGTAATAAATGTATACTATATCTAAGAACTCTTTCTAATTTTGAGTTATATTTATCTGCAATTATGTTTTTAAATATAGCCATTATTGATTCAGTTTCAGATAATATATCAACTGCTGAATTTACAAATAAATTAATACTACTCTCTTGTGTTTTAAAATCTATTACATTTGTATTTTCTAATCCTCCAATATCTTCTTCTAAAGCTGCATGAGGATCTATTACTACCACTTTATATTTTAATTTATTATTGTTATTTGACAATGTTTTTATCATAGAACTAATTAACTTAGATTTTCCTGTTCCACTTGCTCCAATAACTAATGAATGTTTGTCAAAATCATAATTATTATAATTCAAATATAGTTCTTCTTGTAAATATGGAAATACATCAGCTTGTAGTATTGAGTTATTTTTATCACTTTTTAATATATTTATGACTTTTTTAGCATCTAAATATTTTCCCTCATTTTTTTGATATAAAAATCTTATATGAGTACTAAAATCAATACTTATAAAATTGCTTATATTGCTATTCCAAAATAGCTTTTTTCTAGTAATTTTCCTTTCTTCATCTTCTATGTACATATATGTTGTTGATAGATAATTATCAAATTTATAAGGATAAATACTAATTTTTATATTTTTAATTTTTTTATTTTTCCTTGTTTCAAATCTATCATATATATCTAATATTGTTTTATAATTCTTAGTAAGAATAAATGGAATACTAATTTTGTAATTTTGTTCTAATTTTATATCTATCTTCTTAATTAAAAAATCCCCCAACTCTCCTAATATTGGTGGAAGTATCCTATCTGTTTCAACAAAATATCTTATATAATTATTTTCTATATTTATCCATAAATTCCATTTTTTTAATTTACCATTTATTTTTGAAATTTTAAGAATTAACTTTAACCATTCTTCATAGTCTACATATGAAGATGTTAAATATACTTCAAATATATTTTTTCTCATTTCAATTACCTCTTTATACCTATTATATCAGTTTAATATAATAGAAGACTGACTTTTCTCTTTCAAAAAAAGTCAGTCTTCTATTGGTATCATAAAATCTGTAACCTCATCATGATAATATTCTATTTCTGGTAAATCTCTAAAATTATACTTAAAACTATAAAAAAAACTATTGTAAAAATCATTTGATATTTTCTGTATATCTTTTGCTTCTTGCGACTTTACTCTTATACATATCCATTTACTTTTAGGAATCATTTTTTTCTCCAATCCTTTACTTGGTAAATTATATAAAGCCCAGTATGCTTTTACAGATTCCCTTTCTTTGTCTTTATATTCTACCATTCCGTACATAGGAATACCAAATTTTCTTTTCATTTCCTGATAAAATTTTGGTGCATCTACTCTTATATTTTCATTATTAGTCATTTTATACTTTCCATATAAAATCATTTGGTCTGTCTCAATTATTTTATAATCTAAACTATTGCTTTGTTCAGTTTTCTCTTCAAAATGTAATTTAGCATACAATTTCAATTTTTCTGGTTTTCGCCTTACTTCACTTGGTTTAATCCCATAAAATCTTTGAAAAGCTCTTGAAAATGCTGTAGGATTATTATATTGATATTTAATAGCAATATCTATTATTTTTTCATTTTTCACAAAAAGGTCCTGCCCTGCATTTGATAATCTTCGATTTCTAATATACTCTGTTACAGATATATTGCAAATTACTGAAAATATTTTTTGAAAAGTATATTCATTTACTCCCATTATTTTGGCCAATTCCTTATAATCAATTGGTTCTTCCAAATGATTTTCAATATATTCAATTATTTGATTTAGTTCTACATATATATTCATACTATTATCTACTTTCCGTTTTTTAATTGTATCATATTATTTTGATTTAATAAATACTTGTTATAATTTTTATTAGCCAAACATAACATAAATACAAAAATATAAATTTCTTTAAAATGCTCCGGCAAACTCGCTAAAAGCTTGCCGGAGTAATGTCAAAATTCCGTTATAGATAGTTCATAGTTGTTGAAATGAGACTTATATGCCTGCCCAGAAGCATATCCATTTTCAAAAACAATAATATGCGTTACCTTGTCTTCGAGATTAAACTCAACTACACGCTTACCTTCTGTTTGTGAAAATCTGTTCCATCTCTTTAGGGCATTGATTACGTCGGCCATATTTTTGGCATCTTTGATGTTGCACGAAAGTTCAATCCATGTTCCACTATTTGCATAAATAATGAAACTTGCTCCATCTATAGTAGCCAAAATACCTCCGCACCATTTAGGATTTGCCGAAATTTCGAATCGTCTGTTATTACAATCCTTGTTAATCTCATCATCCAAATACTCTGCCACATCTTTACTTGAGAAAGTTTCTAGTTTGACTTTCCTGCCACTCCGATTAAAACTAACCATAACATATCCTCCTTACATTTGTTTAGAGTTTACAACTTACTACTAAAGTTTTAGTTCGTGTAGTTTCGAACAATATAAATATTTTATCACAGATTATGTAGAACTTCAACAAGAATTGGTAAAATTTTGTTAATGTACGATACAAGTATAGTAATATTCCCAAATGAATTTATCCTACATTTACTTATTTAATAATGTTTTTTGAGAATTTACTTCAAGGTAAGAATAACGAATTTAAAAATTATGTACCTCGCTAAACTTATTTAGCGAGGTTTTATTCTAATTGCATTCACAATTATTATTTATATTCATCATTTTATTATTCATACAATTCATATAAAATTTCTTTTCAGCTAATTTATCTTGTACTCCACGAAGTGCTTCTCCAAATCTTTGGAAATGAACTATTTCTCTTTCACGTAGGAACTTAAGTGGATCTAATACATCTGGATCATCCCTACATAAATCAATTAACTTCTCATATGTTGCTCTTGCTTTTTGCTCAGCCGCTAAGTCCTCTTGCAAATTTGCTATTGGATCTCCTTTACAAGCTAGCACAGATGCTGAGAAAGGCATTCCTGCTGCCGACTGTGGATATACATCTACCCCATGGTCTGTGTAATATGCTCCAAGTCCAGCTTTTTCTATTTCTTCTAAAGATACTCCATCAGTTAATTGATGAACTATAGTTCCAACCATTTCTAAGTGAGCAAGTTCTTCTGTACCAATATCATTTAATATTGCCTTTGCCTTTTGATCTGGCATTCCAAATCTTTGTGATAAATATCTAAGTGATGCAGCAAGTTCTCCATCTGGTCCACCATATTGCGATATTATATATTTTGCTAAACGAGGATTAGGGCATTTTATATTTATAGGATATTGTAATACTTTATTATAAGTCCACATTAAAATCACTCCTTTCCCATGGCCACCCCTCGTAAAAATAGGAAGTAATTTTAAATGGGACTAAATCCCATCATTTCAA
>CALXQG010000061.1 GCA_944390515.1 uncultured Clostridia bacterium | reverse complement strand
AAAACTGATGGAATTGATAAATTGAAAAAGGATTTATCTTCTAAAGATAAGATCATTGATAAATTACAAGCGAAAAAAGAAAAAATAAAACAAGAATTACAGAAAATTAAAGACTTCTGGTATAGACTTCTGGAATATTTTCATAAAAAAATTACTATGATAAAGATAATAATTATAAAATAGTAAGTGATGATCTATACAAAAATAGTATATTTACTGATGATGAAAATGAAATTGCAAATAATATTGCTAGAAAAGTAAGAACAAAAGAAGAACTAGAAAATAAGAGTAAAAAGAAAAATAATTATGAATTAAAATAAGGAGTTAAAAAGTTATGAAAGAAAATAAAGTTGAGAATGTAATAAATATAATTAAAGATTTGGATACTAAAGATAAATTGAGATTAGGAATTTGCTTAACTACAAGTGCTTGGGCTAATATTTTATATAATAAAACAGAAATGTATGAGGAATTTGATACTATGCTAAAAGAAGTAGATGAAGAATATAGAACTACTCTAATAAATTTTGCAAAATATAAAAATGTAATGTTCACAATGGCTAAAATAAAGGAGATGGAACGAGATGAACGAAATAGGATTATTTTGTATTTAATGAATGATGGAAATCAGAAAATATGATTAGAGTTATCAAGAAAGCTGAAAAAATTGCAATGTCATGTAAAATATGGTATAATATAAATAATGGCCATACAGCTAAACAATTTTGAAGGAGGATTTTCATTATGACTACACAGGAATTTACAGAGGTTTTAAAGAGGACTTTGACAGAGCGGATGACCAATCGTCTCATCGAACTGGCAGAAGAATCGATTGTAGCAGGCACTGAAGAATACATCGATAAAGGATATATTATTCTTGACTTTAAGGGTGAGTTTGATTCGTCAAAAGATGAAGAGGAAGCTGACAATATGAGAAAGGAATTGCTCATCAAAGGACTTGACTATTATGATTATCGATGCATATCTGATACAGCTTGGGCACAGATGTCCATTCACCTCAAAAATGAGGGATGGGAATTTGAGTTGACTGTGATCGATGGGAAATGCGAACGTATTGTGAAAATGCCTTCGAAACTCATTGTCGAGTAAAAATGAGAGAGCTCTTAGTTGTGAATACGACGGAGAGCTCTCTCATTCAATGTTTTTAAAAAATCGCTTTTAGCTAAATTTATAATCTGATTGATATTTGTATCAATCGACAAGAGATCCAAAAGAATTGTAGATAACTATTTCGTTGGCACTAAACATGTTAATACCAAGATTCTAAGAAATATGCTTGGTATTATTTTTTGACTTTTTAGTTGAATAATATGTAATTAAATGTTACAATGTCATCATAATAGAATTTTACAGTAGAAGGAGAATTAAAAATAAAAGGTGGAAAATAAAGAAGGAGAAAAGATGTCTATCATAAAAGTAGAAAATTTAAAAAAAGAATATAAGATTATAGAAAAACAAAATGGATTATTTGGATATTTTAAAAATCTAATAAAACCACAATACAGAGAGATTACAGCAGTAAATAATATAAATTTTGAAATAAAAAAAGGGGAACTTGTAGGTTATATTGGAGAAAACGGAGCAGGAAAATCAACTACAATAAAAATGCTAACAGGATTACTTACTCCTACTTCAGGTAAAATTATAGTAGATGGAATTGTTCCAAATGAAAAAAGAATTCAAAACAATAGAAATATAGGAGCTGTCTTTGGGCAAAAAACTCAATTGTGGTGGGACTTGCCTGTTATTGAATCATTTAGATTAATAAAGAAGATGTTTAGAATTCCAGAGAATGAATACAGGAAGAATTTGAAAAATTTTACAGATATACTTAATTTGGAAGAATTATTAGAAAAACAAGTAAAAAATTTAAGTCTTGGGCAAAAGATGAGGTGCGAGATTGCGGCTACTTTTTTACATAATCCTAAAATAGTTTATCTAGATGAACCAACAATAGGGCTAGATGTTTTTGTAAAAGAGAATATACGAAAATTTATTAAAGAGATAAATAAAGAAAAGGAAACCACAGTAATATTAACAACACATGATTTGAAAGATATTGAAGATGTATGTGACAGAATAATACTTTTAGATAGAGGTCAAATAATATATGATGGTAGTAAACAGAGTTTTAAAGATGCATATGGTAAATATACACTAGCAGAACTTATAGTAAGTTCTAAACCTGTAAACTGCAAAGAATTTGTACATTCAGACAGTTTTGAAATAATAGAGGAAACAGAAAATAAAATAAAAATAAAATTTAAACATTTGGAAACAACAATAGTAAATATAATGAATGAAATATCTAAATATTGTATAATAGATGATATACATATGAAAGAAGCAGAATTAGAGGAAATCTTAAAAGAAATATATAAAGGAGCATATAAAAAATGATAAGGACTATGTTGGCATTAGGAAAATTACAATTACAGAGATATAACATATATAAGATGAATTTTTATCTTTTTACATTAAATAGAATAATAGAAATATTAGTATATATCTTCGTATGGCAAGCTATATATTATCAAACAGGTGATGCCGGAGGGTTTACAATACAGGAAATGACAACTTATTATATTTTAGTAATTACTATTAGTTCTTTTGCTTTATGGGGAGTTAATGAAGATATGGCTCATTCTATTAGAAATGGTCAAATAAATAGAGAATTATTAAACCCAATTTCCTATTTTAAATATTACTTTGGAATTTATTTAGGAGAATTAGCTTTTGCTATAATAATAGGAGGTGCGACATTTATAATATGTTCGTTTTTATTTGAAATAGTTTTACCTCAAAATCTAATCAATGTATTATTAAGTATGTTTATAATAATATTGGGTGTACCTATAACATTCTTCTTTCAAATGATAGTTGGTATAGCAGGATTTTATACTGATTCAATATGGGGAATGCAAATTCTAAGGAAAGCAATAATTCAAATATTTTCAGGTATAATTGCTCCAATTACATTATTTCCAATGTGGTTTCAAGAATTATCTAAATGGTTACCATTTAAAGAATTAATTTATACGCCTGTAAGTATCTGGTTGGGAGATATTTCTATGAATGATATAGTATTTATTATTTTAAAACAGGCAATATGGGGAATTATATTATACTTTATAGCTAAAAAGTTTTTTAATCATGCAATAAAGAATATTACAATAAATGGAGGATAATTTAGAATGAAGCAAGTATTACATAATATTAGTTTATATTTATCATTTTTGAAGATTTCTTTAAAGGAAATTCTAATATATAGAGTAGATTGTATTGTAGGTATATTTTCTGAATTAGTAGTAGAAGGAGTAAGTTTAATTTTTATATTTATAGTTTTTAGGAATACTGATAATTTAGCAGGGTGGAATTTTCAGCAAATTTTATTATTATATGGAGTTACAAGAATTTCATTAGGAATAGTGGGATACTGTTTTGATGGATTATATGATATTGGACCAAAATATATGAGAAATGGAGATTTTGATAAAATTCTATTAAGACCTGTACACCCTCTAGTTTCTATTATAGGAGCTTCTAAAGAATTTGTTGCATTAACCGATTTTTTTATTGGAATAGGAATAACAATATATATGTTAATACAACTTGCTATACCTATAACATTTTTATTAATATTTAAAATTGTCTTTTTTAGTATTGTTGGAGCATTAATTATTGGAGCAATTAACACTATCTTTAGTATTTCATCATTTTGGACATATAGATCAAATGAGGTAATTTGGTCTTTTTATAGGATATATACTTTTGCACAATATCCAATCGATATATATAATGCATTTATAAAAATAATAATAACAGTTATACTTCCTTTTGCTTTTGTTGCATATTATCCTACAATGGAATATTTAGGATTTAACAAATACATGATATATTTGTCTCCTGTTGTTGCTATTGTTTTGTGGATAATTGCAATAAAATTGTGGAATTTAGCTTTAAATAAATATAGAAGCACAGGTACATAAAATTTATATTAACAAATAATGAAGGTGGAATATAATGGAAATAGAAAAGAATAAAGAGTACATAGTAGATATTTTAGATAATGGATATGAGGGAGAAGGTATTGCAAAGATAAATAATTTTACAATATTTATTCAAGGAGCAATAAAAGGTGAAAAATGCAAAATCCTTATTGTAAAAGTAAACAAAAACTTTGCATATGGAAAAATACTAGAAATATTAGAAAGTTCAGATAAAAGGCAAGAAGCTGATTGTAATACATATAAAAGGTGTGGAGGATGTAGTTTAAGACATATTAAATATCCAGAAACATTAGAAATAAAAAGAAATATTGTTCAAAACTTAGTAAATAAGAATTTGAGTAAAGATATTTGTGTAAATGATGTAATAGGAATGAAGATACCTTATCATTATAGAAATAAACTACAATATCCTGTAGGAATAAATAAAAATGCAATACCTGTTATGGGAGTTTTCGCAAGCAGAACACATGAGATTATACCAGTAGATACTTGTTTAATACAAAATCAAAAATCAGAGCAGATTGCAAAAGAATTGTTTGAATTTATAAAAAGTAACAATATATCAGTATATGATGAAAAAGATAGAAAAGGAAGTATTAGGCATATCATTGTAAAAATAGGAGTTAATACAAATGAAGTAATGTGCATTATTGTAACTAATACGGAAACTATTGAAAAAGAAAATGAATTAGTTTGTATGCTAAAAAATAAATTCCCTGAAATAAAAACAATAATAAAAAACATAAATAATAAAAATACAAATGTGATATTAGGAAGTACAAATGTTGTTTTATATGGAGATGGATATATAAAAGATGAATTAAGCGGATATACTTTTAAAATTTCGGCAATGTCTTTTTATCAAACAAATCCAATCCAAACAGAGATATTATACGAAAATGCTATTAAATTTGCAAATCTAGATAAAAACGACATACTTTGTGATTTATACTGTGGAATTGGAACAATAGGAATTTTTGCTTCAAAAATGGTTAAGAAAGTATATGGAATAGAAATTGTAAAAGAGGCAATAGAAGCGGCAAAAGAAAATGCAAAAATAAATAACGTTGATAATATAGAATTTATTGCAGGAGATGTTGAATTTGCTTTTAGAGAACTATTGGAAAAAAGAAAAATTAAGCCAACAGCTATTATAGTAGATCCACCAAGAAGAGGTTTAGACACAGTTACAATAAATAAAATATTAGAGTTAGAGGTAAAGAAGTTTGTATATGTTAGCTGTAATCCTGCAACTATGATAAGAGATATGAAATTGCTTGAAGAAAAGTATGAAGTAAATAAAATACAACCTGTAGATATGTTCCCTTTTACTAGCCATGTGGAATGTGTTGCGTTGCTAGAGTTAAAGAGTTATCAATAGTGCTTGAATTTACTAGCTTTCAAGATACAATAATATTTCATAAAAGAGGTAGATTTGGACTAGAAAAAGTACAAAATTCTGAAATTCATGTTAAGGTTGTTTTAGATATGGAGTGTGGAAACATATAAAATGAATTTTTAAAATTGATATAATAGTTGCTGTGAGTGAATTACAGAGATTATATATCTATTCTCAATACACCATATAGTATGGTTGTATGTTGATGAATATATGAATTTAAAAAATAAAATTTAAAAGTTAAAGAGAACCCTAAGTAAAGTGCCTTGTAAGATAGGTACTTTATTTTTGCTCAAAACCTAATATATTTAGTGCGAATTTTAGTGATTTTGTTGAGGAAAATGTAAATCTGTGATATAAATATGGTGATATATGGAGGTAAAACAAAATGGGTAAAGTATTAAAAGTAAGAGAAGTAGGAGACCCTATCCTTGAAAAACAATGCGATGAAGTTAATATAAAAAATATTAACGGAGATATTATAGACATTATAGAAGATTTAAAATCAACACTAGAGTATGGAACAGGATTAGGAATTGCGGCACCTCAAA
>CALXQG010000060.1 GCA_944390515.1 uncultured Clostridia bacterium | reverse complement strand
ACTAGCTGTTTGCTAAACTTTGCTAGATAGGATTCCCACCTATTATATATTAAGCACCTTCAGGCGCACCTCTCTCTCTAGTATATCAATGTTTTTAGTCTCTATTCTTTTTTGCATATTTTATTGCTCCTTTGTTTTATCTATATTAAATAATATAAAGCATCTTATTTATGTGATTTTATTTTACACTATCAGTATTCTTTTTTCAATAGTTTTTAGTGCACGTAATAAAAATGTAATATTTTTGTAACATTCTTGTAATATTTTATCTTCTTAAAACTAGCTAAACTTGTTCAATTTTACTTAAAAAGTTTTGACTAATTTATTATACAATTTTCTTCAAAACCATTGATAAGTTGCTAAAAAAAAGATATAATATTATAGTAAATTTGTTACATTAGGAAAGGAATTGATTCGAAAAATGAAAATGAGTGAAAAAACAAAAGATATATTAGAATGGATAGTATGCATATTAGTTGCATTTATTTTAGCATTATTAATTAGATATTTTATAGGAACTCCTACAATAGTTAAACAGTCTTCTATGTTTCCTACTCTAAAACAAAATCAAAGATTAATTTTAAACAGATGGCAAAGAACTACAAAAACAATGCCAGAACGTGGTGATATTATAACATTTGAAGCACCTTCTGAAACTTATGTAGCAGAAGAAGATTTTAATAATGATGTTGTTGCTAGGTATAATAATAATCCAAGTAATTGGTTTAGTAAATTTATTTATTATGTTCTTGAAATTAACAAAGAAAGTTATATCAAGAGAGTTATTGGTTTACCAGGAGACCATGTTCAAATTAAAGATGGTAAAGTATACCTAAATGGTGAAGAATATGATGAGCCATATTTACAAGATGATGTTGAAACAACTGATATGGGAAAATATATTTTTACAGATTTAGTTGTCCCAGATAACTGTGTTTTTGCAATGGGTGATAATAGAGATTATTCTACTGATTGTAGAGCCTTTGGCTGTATTCCTTTAGATAAAATAGAAGGAAAAGTTTGGATTAGATTTTGGCCTTTGAATTTATTTGGCAAAGTAGAATAGTTTGATAGGAGTGAGAATTTGAATTTTCAAAATATTATTGGAAATGACAATATAAAAGAGCTTTTAAGTAAATCTTTAGAAACACATAATTTAGTACATAGTTATATGTTTATTGGCCCTGATGGAATTGGAAAAAGCTTATTTGCAAGAGATTTAGCAGAAATTATTTTATGTGATGAAAAATCTTCATGTGGTTTTTGTTCTTCTTGTATTAAATTTGAAAGTGGCAATCATCCCGACTATACTTTTATAGATTCTGAAGATGGAAAAAGCATAAAAATAGGTCAAATAAGATTAATGCAGGAAAGTATTGCAGAAAAGCCAATTGTATCTAATAATAAAGTATATATTATAAATAATAGTGATTTAATGACAACAGAGGCTCAGAATTGTCTTTTAAAAACTTTAGAAGAGCCTCCAGAATATGTTACAATTATACTTATTTCTTCAAATGAAAGTAAGCTTTTAAACACTATTAAATCTAGATGTACTAAAATCACTTTCAAAAGCCTTTCAAATGCTGACTTAGAAAAATATGCTAATATTAATGGTATACAAATTAATTCTAACTTGTTTTCTGTATATAACGGAAGCATTGGCAAATTAATTTCTCTTAATAATGAAATTGATTTATATAATTCATTAGATTTAGTTATAGGTTCTTTTGAAACTAGAGATATCGTTGACATTTGGAATAATTCTGAAGTAATATATAAGTCAAAGGAGAAAATTTTTGATATTCTTGATTATTTGAATATTGTATTTTTAAATAATTTAAGGAACACTAATGATTATAAATTTATTAATTGCATTTCATTTGTTGAGCTTACTAAGAAGAGACTTCTTTCCAATGCAAATTATGATATGTGTATTGATAATCTTTTATTACATGTATGGAAGTATTATCATAGCAATTAAGGTTGACTTCCTTTAAAGTCTAAATTTTATATAAGGAATGATTGTATGAAAGTAATAATAGGTGTTAGATTCAAAAAGCCTGGTAAAATATATTTTTTTGATCCAGGTAGTCTACATGTAAATATAAATACAAAAGTAATTGTTGAAACTTCTTTAGGAGAATCGCTTGGAGAGGTAGTTGCTAAAAAGAAACTTTTGACAAATACCACTTTAAATACTCCTTTAAAGAAAATCGTTCGTATTGCTAATTATAAAGATTTAAAACATTATGAAGAAAATAAAAAGCTTGAAGAAGAAGCTTTTAAAGTATGTGAAGATAAAATAAAAAAAATGAAACTTAATATGCATTTAACAGAAGTTGAATATAGTTTCGATAATAGTAAATTACTATTTTATTTTACAGCTGATGGTAGGGTAGATTTTAGAGAATTAGTAAAAGAACTTGCATCAATTTATAGAACGAGAATAGAATTAAGACAGATAGGTGTTAGAGATGAGGTTAGAAGAATTGGTGGAAATGGAGTTTGTGGAAGAGAATTGTGTTGTTGTTCATTCTTAAATACTTTTGACACTGTTTCTATAAAAATGGCTAAAGAACAAAATATGTCTTTAAACCCTGCGAAAATTTCTGGAAATTGTGGTAGGCTTATGTGCTGTTTAAAATATGAACAAGATGTTTATGAAGAAAAGTTAAGTCATTTGCCTAAAATAGGTGCAATTGTTAAAACAGAAGAAGGAGAGGGAATTGTTGATTCTATTGAAACTTTAAGAGAAATTGTTAAAGTTAAGTTAAAAGATGATAACAATGAAACATATTATAAAAAATATGATGCAAAAGATTTAAAGATAATTAAGAATTCTACTACAGAAGTTATAGATGATGAAGAAAGAGAAAATATGGCAGAACTTCAAAAGTTAGAAGATTTAGGAAAACAAGATTTAGATACAGAAAACGATGATATATTATAAGGAGGTGAATATATATGACATACAAAATAAGTGAAAAATGTATTAGCTGTGGTGCTTGTGCAGGAGCTTGTCCTATGCAATGTATTTCACAAGGTGATGAAAGATATGTAATAGATGAATCTGTATGTATTGGTTGTGGAACATGTGCTAATATTTGTCCTATGGGAGCTCCAGAACCTAACGAATAATTTTTTATAATTTTATTGCAAAAATTTGTTACATATTGTATAATTATGTCAGATTTACTCGAATAAAGGAGGATGTTTTATGGAGGAAAAAAAATCAAATGGATTTGCTATTGCAGCATTAGTATTAGGTATTGTATCAATTGTTTTTAGTTTCATTGGTTTATCTTGGTTAGGTTTAATCATTGGTATAGTTGGTATAGTATTAGCTGTAAAAGCTAAAAAGAAAAATCCAACAGGAATGGCAACAGCAGGTTTAGTATTATCTATAATTGGTACTGTTTTCTGTGCTCTAATATTTATAGCTTGTGCAGCTTGCATCGGTGCTGTTGGAACAGCTGGTGGAATAGCATCATCACTATATTAATATTATATTTTGATGAAATAATGTTATAATTTTAAGGTAAACAATCTAAATTGTTTACCTAATTTTTTATTAACTTTTATTTTAATATAATTGGAGGACAAGTATGTTACCATTTATTAATATATTTGGATTTGAAATTGCAACATATGGACTAATAATATTTATTGGTTTATTTATTGGAGCAATTATATCAATAAAATATTTTTCTAATTTTTTTAATGAGAAACAAGAAGATATTTTTTTCTGCATTCTTTATGCTGTAATTGGTGTTGGAATTGGAGCTAAATTACTTTATTTAATAACCAATATTCCTTTTTTAGTAGAAAATTACCATAACCTAGATTTATATGATACTTTTATTCAAATGCTTAAAGGTGGATTTGTATTTTATGGTGGTCTTATAGGAGGAATATTAGGTGTATTCATATATTCAAAACAGTTTAAGATATCTTTTAAGAATCTTTTATTAATCCTTGTTCCTGTTGTTCCGTTAATTCATTCTATCGGACGAATTGGTTGTTTATGTGCTGGATGTTGCTATGGTATGGAATATCATGGTTTTGGTGCTATTACATTTCATAACTCTATGTTTGCACCAAATAATATACCATTATTTCCTATGCAAATAGTAGAATCTGTTTGTAATTTAGTAATATTTTTCGTACTTTTTGCTACTTATAAACGCTTTATTGGAACATATAAAACTATTGGTTTATACATGATTTTATATAGCATAGTTCGTTTTACATTAGAATTTTTTAGAGGAGATTTAATTCGTGGAATCTATTTTAGTTTATCTACTTCACAGTGGATTAGTATAATATTGTTTATTATAGGAATTGGAATTTTTGTATATGAACATAAGAAAAATAAAGAATAAGAAAAGTGGCTTCGACACATGTGCATTTCGCTTCGCGAATATGCACGGTCCAAGGAAACTTAACCTTGTTGCTCCGAAAATTTCTAACGAAATTTCCTATGCAATAAAAAATTGGGAGAAGCCCCAATTTTTTATTCTTTATTACTCATTTCTTCTAAATCAAGTAATGCTTGCCATCTTCTATCAACTTCTTTTTGGAATTCTTCTATCATCCATTCATTACCAGGTTTAAACATGTGTTTAAAACGTTTTTGTGGTTTCAAGAATTCTTCTATTGGAAGTTTTTTAGCTGGCTTATATGTTATTTTATATTTTCCATTTTCTATTTCATATAATGGCCAATAACATGTCTCTACAGCCAATTTATTTATATTCATTAAATCTTCTGTTGGATATCCCCATCCTCTTGGGCATGGTGCTAATACATTTAAGAATGTAGGTCCCTCTGTATAAATTGCTTTTTCTGCTTTCTCATATAAATCTTTAAAGTTCATATAAGCAGCTGTTTGAGCTACATATGGAAGATGATGTGCTTCCATTATTTCTGTTAAATCTTTTCTTGATTGCATTTTTCCAGGTATTACACTTCCTGCTGGGCTTGTTGTAGTATCTGCAAATCTTGGAGTTGCAGATGAACGTTGGATACCAGTGTTCATATATGCTCCATTATCATAACAAACATATGTCATGTCGTGTCCTCTTTCCATTGCACCTGACAAACTTTGAATACCTATATCATATGTTCCTCCATCTCCACCAAATGTGATAAATTTAGTGTGAACATCTTCTGGTAATTTTCCTTGCTTTTTCATTGACTTATATGCTGCTTCAACTCCTGAACAAGTTGCTGCTGCACACTCAAAAGCTGTGTGAATATATGATTCTGTCCATGCAGTATATGGATAAATAAAACTTGAAACTTCCATACATCCTGTTGCATTTGAAATTACCGCATGGTCTTCTGGTTTTAATGCTCTTAATATCATTCTTGCAACTGGTGGAGCTCCACATCCTGCACACATTCTGTGTCCTGATGTAAATCTAGACTTTCTCTCAGCCACAATTTCTTTCATATTATATGCCATATTATCTCTACTCCTTTCTTAATCCTAAGTATCTATATGGATTTTCTATTTTGTCTTTTTTAGAATCTTCTATTAAATCATTATATACTGATTCAATATCTTTTGTAGTAGTATCTCTTCCACCTATACCATAAACATAGCTACAAGTTGGTACATTTACTTTGCTTACTTGCATTGCTGATGTAACATCTGTAAATAAAGCTCCACCAGCACCATTTAATGAATCGGCTTTATCAAGTACAGCAACAGCTTTAACGTTTTCTAATGCTTTAGCTATTTCTTCTGCTGGAAATGGTCTAAATACTCTTATTTTTAATAGACCTGCTTTTATTCCTTTTTCTCTTAATTCATCTACCACTTCCTTTGTTGTTCCAGCAGTAGAGTTCATACATACTATTGCTACTTCCGCATCATCTAATTTATATTTTTCAAAAAGTTCATATTTTCTTCCAGTTAATTTTTCAAAATCTTTTGCAACATCTAATATTACTTGTTTTGCATTTCTCATTGCTTCTGCTTGTTGGTATTTATGTTCAAATAAAAATGCTTGTAAGTCCATTGGTCCCATTGCAACAGGCTCTTTATGATTTAATAAATAATGGTTTGGATGATATTCTCCTACAAATTCTTTTACTTTTTCATCTTCTAATAATTCTATATTTTCTATAGAATGTGATGTTATGAAACCATCTTGGCATACCATTAAAGGTAATAAAACTTTTTCATTTTCTGCAATTCTATGTGCCATTAATAAATTATCATATGCTTCTTGATTTGTTTCAGAAAATAGCATAATCCATCCAGCATCTCTTACTCCCATTGCATCTGAATGATCGTTGTGTATGTTTAAAGGTCCTGATACTGCTCTATTTACTAGAGACATTACTATAGGTAGTCTCATTCCTGATGCTATATATATCATTTCCCACATTAATGATAATCCATTTGCAGATGTAGCAGTCATAGCTCTTGCTCCTGCTGCTTCTGCTCCAATACAAGCACTCATTGCACTATGTTCGCTTTCAACTGCAACAAATTCTGTATCTACCATGCCAT
>CALXQG010000059.1 GCA_944390515.1 uncultured Clostridia bacterium | reverse complement strand
TTTTTATTTGTCAATACCTCTTTTTAATTTTTTATTGTCTATACCAGTTTTCAAAATTATAGTATGCTGTATAATTATTTGGTTTCATTTCTCCTGTTAATCTTATACCATGCACAACTTTATTTTTATTTCTATATAAACAAATAAATGGTATTTCATCTTCATATATTTCAATTATTCTACTATATTTTTCTTTTAATGTATTTGTGTCTGAAATGTTCTTTATCTCACTTAATAGAGACTGTACTTCTTCATTTTCATAATTAGAAATATTGTCCTCTCCCATAAAATATGTCAGATCTGGGCTATATCCATTATTTACTCCTGTTATTATCATATCATAATTCTTATTTTTTAAGTAATTTTTATATGAAGAATTTGATACTTTGTATAAAGATATGTTTATCCCTATGTTTTCCAATTGTTCTTCTATCAACTCTGCAACTTTAACTCTATTTTTATTAGAATTATCTACTACTAGATTTAAGTTTAAATATTGTGTACGATAATTTTCTGTCTTTCTCCAATAACCATATCTATATTCCCATCCAGCGTCTTCTAAAACTTTTTTTGCTTTATCTTGGTCATAGTTTGATTTACTTTCTTTATCATATAAATAACTACCATAATCTATAGGAAATGAAGATATATAATAATTATTACTAAATACTGATGAATTAATTTTATTTTTATCTATTGCATAATTTATAGCTTGTCTAACTTCTTTATTTTCTAATAAAGTATCTGTGCAATTAATACTTATAAAATCTAATTCTCTTCCTTTATATTCTTTAGTTGCAAATCCTATTGTTCCTATATAGTCCTCCACATTTGTAATTGAAGTACATATCATATCAATATTTCCGATTTTTAAGTCATTATATACATCTCCCATGGTTTCATAGAAGTTTATAACTACTTTATCTATTTTTAGTTCTACATTGTCAGGATTATTCCAGTTTTCATTTTTACTCAGTTCTATAAAATCTTCTTTTGCATTTGTTACTTTATACATTCCATTTGAAATTGGTGCTAATCTAGATTTATAAAAATCTTCTTTTTCAAATTGGTTTGCTGAAACTATTGGAAATATTAGATTATATTCAAAAAAAGCTTCTTCTGAATTTAAGTTTAATCTTACAGTATATTCATCAATTATTTCTACAGATTTTATGTTTTTAACATTGTCTGAATATATTGATTTTCCTTCTTTTAGCTTTTCAATTGTAAATTTCACGTCCTTGCCAGTAACAGAAGTACCATCTTCCCACTTAACATTATTTTTAAGTTTTATTAAATATGTTGTAGCATTTGATTTTGACCATTCTTCTGCTAATTTATTTTGTATTTTATAATCACTAGTAATTTCTAACATGGGTTGGTATAAAATTGTTGAAATACTAATAATATCTTCATTTTTAGTAATTAATGGATTTATATTATCAAAATCAGATATTCCTATTTTTAAAATGGAATCCGTTTCTTTAATATTTTGTACTATGTTTTCTTCTTTTGTCTGTTCTTCTCCATTATCTTCAAAATTAATTTTATATATTGCAAATATTATGATAAATATTACGAAAACAATAAATATATATTTAACTATATTTGACCTCATTTTCTTTCCTCCTGCTACATTAATATATAACATAAATACATTTTTTTCAATAGAAAAACCGTGAATTTGCAAAAAAACAAAGAGGAGCATTATTTTAAAAATGCCCCCATATATTAACTTTTTAATTTAATTCTTTCTTATTCACAAAATATCACAATTTTTTCAAAATCTTATTTTCTTGATTCTACAATAAGTTTTATTCCTGTTCTATCTTCTCCTTCCACTTCGACTTCTGCAAATGCAGGTATACATACTAGATCGACACCGGCAGGTGCTACAAATCCTCTTGCAATTGCTACGGCTTTTACAGCTTGATTAAGTGCTCCTGCTCCTATTGCTTGCATTTCTGCTTTGTTAGATTCTTTCACCAAACCAGCAATAGCTCCCGCTACTGAGTTTGGGTTTGACTTAGATGAGATTTTTAAAATTTCCATTTTTGCCTCCTATATTTTTTTATTTGTTTTAATCAACAATTATATTTATATTACATTTTTTGGAAATTGTCTAGTAGTTTTGGTAAAAAAAGGAAATCTTTTCATCGCGCATTGTGACATTTTTCGACTTTTCATCTTTTAACTCTATACACATTAGTTGTTTTAAATGTTTCATCATCTAATTCGAATATGCAGCCATTAAGAATAGCTTCTCCTTCTGCAAGTTTATATCTCTCTGGAAGTGACGTAACGAACCTTTTTATAGAAGCTTTAACATCCATTCCTATTACAGATATTTTTGGTCCTGTCATTCCTAAATCAGTTATATATCCTGTTCCTTTTTCTGTTATTTCTTCGTCTGCTGTTTGTACATGAGTATGTGTACCAAATATAATATTTGCTTTTCCATCTAGGAAATATTTTAACGCAATCTTTTCTGCAGTAGCCTCTGCATGAAAATCAATTATAATTACATCAACTTTATTTTTTAATTCATTTACTAGTTTTTCTGATACACTAAAAGGATTTTCTGATAGAATCCCCATATCCGTTCTACCAATTAAATTTATTACAGCAATTTTCTTATTATTACAATTAAAGATTCTGTACCCTTTTCCTGGTAAACCTTTTGAATAGTTTGCTGGTCGTATTAATTTAGGATTATCTATAAAAGCAAATATATCTCTTTTTCCCCATGTATGGTTTCCCATTGTTATTGCATCTATTTTCATTTTTAATAAAGTATTGAAATCTTTTATATTAATTCCCATTCCACTTGATGTATTCTCTGCATTTACTACTACAAAATCTATCTTCTCTTCTTCTATTACCTTTGGTAATACTTCTTGAAGCTTATTTAATCCAATATCCCCTACAATATCTCCTACTGCTAATATTTTCATTTTGTTTCTCCTTCCCTTTAGTTAATCTATATATATCATACTATTTTTAAGAAGAAAAAACAATACTTTTTCTCTTTTTGTGTTTTATATATAAACTTTTCTTAATAAATTTGAATAGGAATTTGAGACTTATAACTATTTTTCCATCTTTTGTCTAATCATCCATATTGTTTTACCATAATTTTGTAAATATTCATCCATTAGTGCTGAAGTAGCATATTTTTTTTCATTATCTGCTTCTTCTTTTACTTTTGTAGCATTTTCTACTAATGTACTGTAATCTTTTAAAATTGCTGAAAAAATTTTATCTGATTCTATTTTTTCATTTTTTGCTTCTTCTATTTGTGTAATATTTAAATAATCTTTCATTGTTCCTAAAGGCTGTCCCTCTATTATTAATATATGTTCTGCAATTTCATCAATTTGTGAATTTACTTGGTCATACAATTCTTCTAGTTTTACATGAATATTAAAGAAATCATCTCCTTTTATATTCCAGTGATAATTTTGTAATTTTCTATAAAATACATTCAAATTTGCCAAAAATAAATTTAGGTCTTCTGTAATCATAAAATCATTCCTTTCATTTTTAATAATTACATTATTACCTAAATTTACATTTTTATTCATTATATTTATTTCATTATTTTCATTGCTTCTTCTGCGGTTTTATCTTTATCAAATTGATTAATCACTAAAATTATTATTCCAACAACTATAAATGTAATAGCGTAAATCATTACACCAAATTTCCAATTACCTTCTACTAGACTACTTCCTGCAAATGTAGAAGATATTACCGAAGGAAGTCTTGCAAATGTAGAAATTATTATAAACCTTAATGGCTTTAATGGAAGTAAACCTGCTATATATACTAGCAAATCCTTTGGTGTTCCTGGTATTATAAATAAAATTATCATTATCCATTCTACTTTTTGAGAATTTTTAAACAATTTGCTATTTTCAATTTTTTCTATTCTCTCTTTATTGTAAAAGCTATATACGAATCTTTTTCCATATTTTCTAACTAAAAAGAAAATTAATGTAGATATTATGCATGCAGAAATTGTAATAAATAATGTCCCTCCAATTCCTCCATAGCACATTCCCGCTAATACTTCAATTGGCTCTCCTGGAAGTACAATTAAAAATATTTGCGCAAACTGAAGTCCAAATAAAGCTAAATAACCAAGAGCCCCCATATTAGTCACGTGATTTTTAAACTCTATTTGTCCTTCTGTTGTACTTAAGTTTTTAATTACTGGAAATAAATATGCAATTAGTCCAATTAAAAGTAAAATTACAATTGCAATCAATAAATATTTAAAACTTTTTACTCTTTTACTCATACTATTCTTCTATTCTTGTGTAGAAACTTCATATCCTGTTAAATCAGGTTTATATATTTCGTCTACATTATTTAATTCAATTTTTGTAATTTCAGTGAAATTGTTCTCTCCCCATTGCTCTTTTACTACAAGTCCTGTATCTTTCTCTACCCAAGTTTTTAAATCTTTGTCAAGTTGGATTACATAACAATCTTTTCCATTTACATTTTCTGTATAAATCCATGCATATAGCATAATTCCATTTATTGTATCGTCAATATACGCATATTCAAATGGCATTTCTGACATAAATGTACTTGTTTTATCTGCTAAAGATTTAATAGCTTTATTTTGATTTTTAAAAACTACTATTCCTTCATTATTGTTAAAATCTTTATAAATTATCATATTAGCATTTGGATTTGTAATATTATTAATATCTGCTCTTTCTATTTTATCCTTTTTTGTAAGAGTATATTCTGTTTCTATTTCTCCATTTATTGCTTTAACAGAATATGAATAATTTGTTATATCTTTGTAGTCACTAACTTTTTTCTTTATGTCTTTTAATATTAGGCTGTTTCTAGTAACAAAAACAACATATGCACAAATTAGTATTGCAATAATTACTAAAATAAATTTTGCTACTTTGTGTCCAGGCCCTTCCTTTTTTTCTTTTTTCTCTAGCTTTTCTTTTTTCATATTAACATTTTCAACTTTTTTAAAAGTTAGGTCTTCTTGCTTTGGAGTTTCTTCTGTATTTACTTCTTTTAAATCCTGTTTTATTTCTTCTTTTTTTTCTGTCTTTGCAGCACTTTTAGTATTAGTTTTTGTAGCATTTTTAAGATTGGTATTTGCTTCTGCTTTTTTTACAGGTTGTTTTTTAGCAGTTGTTTTTTTAGGAGTTTCCTTTTTTACTTCCTTCTTAACTTCTTTTTTCTCAGCTTTTTTTTCGTCCTTCTTTGGTACTTGATTTTCTACCTTAACCTCACTTTTTTCTTTTTCTTCCATTATAAATTCATTCCTTTCATATAATTTATCCTTCATAATGTTTTATCCCCTTATGTGTTACAAAAATTATATCATAAACTGTCGTTTTGTAAAGAGTTTTGAAAAAATATGTTGTAAAAGAGTAGTTCCATAAAAAATACCATAATTAAACTTACTCTTTTAACTTCACAATTTCATCTGAATGCAGTTTTCCTGCTCTTGTAATACTATTATACCCATATTTTTGTTTTATTTTATCTACAACCTCATCCAATTTTTCTTGCTTTTTATCATTTTCATCTGTAAATAATGATAATTGCACTTCATCCTTATCAACAAGGCTGTCCACTCTTAAACCAACTAGTCTAATAAATGTTCCTTTTTTGTACATTTCATTTAATAAATCTTTTGCCACATTATATATTTCTTTAGTATTTGAAGTTGATTTTCCAATTCTTTTTTGATGAGAAAAATCTTTGAAATCCTTTGTGCGAAGTTGAACATTTACAACATTTGCATACATATTATATTTTCGTAATCTGTATGTTACTTGCTCTGTAAGCGTTAGTAAAATCTCTTCTAGTTTTTCTTTATCACATATATCCATTGGAAGTGTAACAGAATTCCCAATACCCTTTGGTTTTTCCTCTAAATAATTTACAGGTGAATTATCTATACCATTAGCATATTCCCACATTATGAGTCCATGTTTGCCAAATCTTTTTACCATTTCATTTTTATCTTGTCTTGCTAAATCTCCAATTGTCTTTATTTTCATATTATATAATTTAGGTAGTGTTTTTCGACCTAACATAAACAATTCTGAAACAGGTAGTGTCCACATCTTAGTAGCAATTTCTTCTTCGTATAATGTATGTACTTTATCTGGTTTTGTAAAATCAGATGCCATCTTAGCAAGTAGCTTATTATGTGCTACACCAATATTTACTGTAAACCCCAGCTCTTTTTTTACTCTTTTACTAATTTCAAAGGCTTTATCTATTAACCTACTATTTCCTAAATACTCTGTCATATCTAAAAAACACTCATCAATACTAAACCTTTCTATTTTATCTGTGTATTGTAATAGAAGGTTGTATAAATCGTTTGAGTGCTTTCTATAACTTTTGTAATCTCCTTTAAATACTTGTAGATTAGGACATTTAAGCCTAGCTTGATAAATAGTTTCTGCTGTATGAACTCCTTTTTGTTTTGCTTTCATGCTTTTAGCTAGGACAATTCCTGCTCTTTTACTTTCATCTCCACCAATTACTGCTTCAATTTCCCTTATATCTAATTTTTCTCCCTCTGCTAATCTATCAATTGCTGTCCAACTTAAAAATGCATTGTTTACATCTATATGCAATATTTGTTTTTGCTTTTTTTCCATAAGCATCACCAACGTTATTATAGAACATTAGTTCGTTTTTGTCAAGAAGATTGTCGATACAATTAGGGTAAAATAATTCTCTGACATATTTTACCAACTAAATTTTATATATTTGAGGAATTACTGTTGTAAGTAATTC
>CALXQG010000058.1 GCA_944390515.1 uncultured Clostridia bacterium | reverse complement strand
TGTTTTGTACTTCCTTCTTTTGGTATATATATTCTTCTTGTTCTTTGTGGTCTATAGGTAAATTTCTTCATTCTTTCTATTAAGTTGTCTATATTTTCTTCCAAGTTTTCCCCATATTCTTCTTTTCTTATGTTATCTATCCCTACTGCTTTTCCTTTCTCTTGCTTTTTATGTTGCTCTTTTAGGCTTTCTTTATTTATGTATTTCATCAGTCCTTGTACTGTTCCATATTTTTGTAGCTGTAAAGCTATCTTTGTGTAATCATTTCCCATTACTGTATCACCTCCCGTGTGGTAATGTTTCTTTCACTCTGTCGATTAATATGTAGCTCCCTTTCCTCCACGGTGATTAGTCGTTTCTTTGGTACTATGAAGCTATCCGACTACCTATACTATTCTTTTCTCCCTTAACCTTTTTCAGTCTTGTTTGAACATAGCTATTCTTTTTCTCTAGCTTTAGCATAGGTCCTCCCTGGTATCCTTAATATACCTATATCACTCTCGCCATTTCCCCAGACTCCGGTAAGACCTATTTATTCTCGCTTTTCGAATAAATATTACTGCTTGCTGTTAGAGAGATAACATCAGCTCTTACTTATCAGACTAACGAAGCTCTATTATTTCAGCTGTTTCCAGCAATGGCTCTAGTGTTCCCTTGACTACGCTTAAACCTTACATTACTGTTTCGGCTCCAAGTCTAGGTACTAGCTGTTTGCTAAACTTTGCTAGATAGGATTCCCACCTATTATATATTAAGCACCTTCAGGCGCACCTCTCTCTAGTATATCAATGTTTTTAACCTCTGTTCTTTTTTGCATATTTTTCTCCTTGTTCTATTATATTTATAAAATTATAAAATCACACTAACTGCGCAGTTTTATTTTACACTATTAGTATGGTTTTTTCAATAATTTTTATTATTTGTAATTAAAATGTAATATTCTTGTAACATTACTGTAATATTTATTAATCAAAACCTTGTAGCGATTTAGGTGCTTTTCAATCTTATACAGAAAGATTGAAACAAAATAAGTCAATTGGAGAATAAAAGAAAAAATTAATGATATGAAGAAAGATAAACTTACTGAAAATTAGGTTTATGAGTGGATTTTGAAAAATAAGTAATTAAATAGTCCAGTGTTAAATAAGCCAATATTATCTAGCACTAGACATGAATATGTATTTTATCTTCCTTCTATTTCATTTTCTTTCATATATTCTTCAATCAATTGAGAAATATCACTATATGATCCTGGAATTAATCCTTGGACAGTTGTAGAAGCAAATTTCTTATCTCCTAAACTTTCATATAAGTCTTTTGCACTCTTTTCCATTAAATTTATTAAAATAACTATATTATCAGGAGATTTCTTTAAGAAATCATTTATTTTATGACCTGTCCTTCTTAATTCACCGTTTACTATTTCTGTTTTAGAATGCCAGACACCATCTTTTATTGCTCCAAATAAACAATTTAAGGCTGTCATATCTTCGTCAGATAACAAAGATTCTACATCGTAATTCTCTCGTATACTTTCAGGACTAAATTTAGTATTATTAAATTCTTCTGAAAAGTCCTCAATTATCATATCATTTCTTAAACTTCTTATAATATCTTCTCTACTTTTTTTATGTTCTGCTTTACTCACATCTATCTTTGGTACAACCTCTTTTTTCTCTTGGTGTAAATCTTCAGCAACATTTCCTTCAGTCAACATATGATTACTCTTTGTTTTTTTTAATAAACTTTTAAACCAATCTACAATTTTCATTTTTATCATTCTCCTTTAATTATTTTTTCTAAAGTATCTTTTAAAATTTCTTCCCTATTTTTTGATGTATCAATGTATGTTATTCCATATTTAGGACATTCTTTTTTTAACATTTCATTAGCATTATACCAATCATTTGCATGCTTTGTCAAATATTCTCTTGACAGTCCATATGTCCAACTTTCTTCTGTATCATACTTTATACATTGGTTTACCATATCTTCCACAGTATAATTTCCTAAACCTAAACATACTACATTTGTAGTACTAAAATCTATCATTTCTTTTACTATTTTGGGATGTAATTGTCCACTTTCTAAAATATAGCCATATCCATTCTTATCTTGCCTTATTAGTGAATTATATAATTCTAATAATATCCTTTGAAAATATTCTCCATGTTCAAATTCTTGTTGAATATCAACATTCTCTCTATAATATTCTTCTTGATTTTTTGCTCTAATCATTGCCCACTTTAGCGAATCACTATGGATTAAATTATAACTATTAATTCTATCTTTTATCATTTTACTCAGTGTGGTTTTGCCTGCTCTACCAATTCCCATAATCAAAATATTTTTGTTCATATTATCCCTCTTTTCAACATAATAATAACATAAAAAAATGTTTATTGCAATATTTTTATTTATTGTGATTATTTTTTACTAAATTATTGCTAGGAAAAAAGTCTTTGCTATTGCTATACTTTAACTTTTCGTCATAAGAGAATAAAAATGTAATATTCCTGTAATGTTTTTGTAATATTATTCTTTTTTAAAAAATATAAATATAAAGGGTTATATACAATTTATTTAGAAATTATTTATATTTCACCAAATTTGTAGTAAAATGTAGAAAGATAAGATTTAATTAAATTTTATCTTTCTATTAATACCTATCAAGGAGGTATATATTTTGAAACATTTTAAAATTGCCATAGTTGGCGCAACAGGTCTTGTTGGTAAGACCATTCTTCAAGTATTAGAAGAAAAAAAGTTACCAATAGAAAGTTACACTTTATTTGCTAGTTCTAACTCGGCAGGTAAAAAAATCTCATTTTTAGGAAAGGAGTACATTGTTCAGGAGCTTACAGAAAATTCTTTTGATTCTGGATTTGACTTTGCACTTTTTGCTACAACAAATGAAAATGCAAAAAAATACGCTCCAATTGCTGCAAGTAAAGGAACTGTAGTAATTGATAATAGTAGTTATTTTCGTCTTGACACAGATGTACCATTGATTGTACCAGAGGTAAACTTTGAAGATTGCTATAATAACAAGGGAATAATAGCAAATCCAAATTGCTCAACTATTCAAGCAATGCTACCATTAAAAGCATTAGATGATAAATATATCATAAAAAGAGTAGTTTATTCTACATACCAAGCAGTTTCAGGAGCAGGTAAAGAAGCATTAGAAGATTTATCAAATATTGATAATTCAAAACCTCTAAAAAAGTTTCCTTATCCTATTTACAATAATTGCCTACCACATATTGATAAATTTTTAGAAAATGGTTATACAAAGGAAGAAATGAAAATGATTAATGAAACAAGAAAGATTCTTCATCATCCAAATTTGAGAATAACTGCAACCACAGTAAGAGTTCCTGTGTCAAATTCACATGCTGAATCAATTAATATTGAATTCGAAGAAACTTTTGAAATGGAAGATTTACTAGATACATTAAGAAAATTCCCTAATATAGTTTTAGTGGATGATATACATAATAATCTATACCCTATGCCAATTAACGCTACTGGTCATGATGAAGTATTTGTCGGAAGAATTCGCCGAGATGAGAGTGTTGTTTCTGGTGTTAATATTTGGGTAGTTGCTGATAATTTAAGAAAAGGTGCTGCTAGTAATGCTATACAAATAATGGAAAGATTAATTTTAGAGGAAAAATAAATAGAGTATTTTAGATTACAAAATTAGAGCTAGCTGTATGTATATTTTAAGATATTTTGCAGTTCGCGTAGCGTTCAAACGAGCCTTTTAGGCGAGTGCGTTTGAAGAAACCTTCCTTCCATGCAAATAAAAGCATTTTTATTTGCATGATAAGTGGTTTCGACAACAAAGAACAAAAAAATCGAAAAAATATACATACAGCTAGCTCTCTAATCTATTTATTTTAACTAACTATTATCCAGCAACATACTTAATCCCTGCTTATTAAATCCTTCATATTATATGACCCTTGAGGTTTATTTACTATAAATCTAGCTGCTTTAAGTGCACCTTCAGCAAAAACTTGTCTTGAATATGCTTTATGGGTAATTTCCAATGTTTCATTTTCTCCAAAGAATTCTACAGTATGTTCTCCTACTATATTTCCTCCTCTTATTGAAGAAAAACCTATTTCATTTTTATTTCTAGAATTTCTTTTTTGCATTCTATCAAATGTATATTCCTTTTTTTCAGTTAATACTTCATTTATTGCATCTGCCAACAATATTGCTGTACCACTTGGACTATCTATTTTTCTATTATGGTGCGTTTCAACTATTTCTATATCTGCATTATTCAATACTTCTGCAACTTTTTGTACTATATTTGCCATTAGGTTTATATCAATAGACATATTTGCACTTCTAAACACTGGAATAGTTTTAGATGCTTCAGTTATTATATCTAACTCCTCTTTAGAAAATCCTGTGGTTGCAATAACTATTGGTATTTTGTGTTCTTTTGCATATTCTAATATTTTCAAAGATGATACTGGTATAGAAAAATCTATTATTACGTCTACTTCTTCTTTAATTTCATTTGGATTATCATATATATCAAATTCACCATCATATATACTTTCTTTATCTACTCCACACACTATTTTGCAATCTTCTTGTTTGTTTACTGCCTGTTGTACCTCATGACCCATTCTTCCATTTGCACCATTTAATAATATCTTCATCTTCACTTTCTCCTATCAATATTTTTATATTAAGTTATGCTTTTTCATTATTTCTTTTATTTTTGTTTGATTTTGCTCTGATAATTCTATCAAAGGTAAACGTGGTTTTCCATAATCATATCCTAATAAATTCAATGCATATTTTACTGGTATTGGATTTACTTCTGAAAATAGAGCTGATATTAAATCAAGTACATCTAATTGCATTTTTCTTGCTTCTTCTACTTCTCCATTTAGATATTTTTCTGTCATATTATGTGTATATTCTGGCATGATATTTGACAATACTGAAATAACTCCTTTTCCTCCTAATGATAATACAGGAATAATTTGGTCATCATTTCCAGAATATATTGATAAATTGTCTTTACATAAATTTGCAATTTTTGCAACTTGTGAAATATCTCCACTAGCTTCTTTTATACCAACTATATTATCTATTTTAGATAATTCTAAACATGTCTCAGGCAAAATATTGACACCTGTTCTACTTGGTACATTATACATGATTATTGGTAAATCTACAGAATTAGCAATAACCTTGTAATGCTCTATCAACCCTTTTTGAGTAGTTTTGTTATAAAATGGTGTTACAACTAATAATCCATCTGCTCCAACACTTTCAGCATATTTTGACATTTCTATTGCAGATTGCGTATTATTACTACCTGTTCCTATAATAACCTTTGTCCTTTTATTTACTTTATCTATTGCAAATTTTATTGTCTCTTTTTTCTCTTTTTCAGTCATTGTGGCAGACTCTCCAGTTGTTCCACATACTATAATTGCATCTACTTTGTTTTTAACCTGGTTTTCTAATAATTTTCCAAACTCCTCAAAATTAACATTATCATTTGTAAATGGTGTAGATATGGCTGTTCCACATCCTTCAAAAATTATTTTTTTCAAACTAATTCCTTCTTTCCAACAAATTTTATATATAATCAAATATTTATTTGAAATATATATTTATTTAATTGATTTTAATAATTTTTAATGCCACATCTTATTTTGCAAAAGTATCTATTTCTTCTACTACTTTTGCTATAAATTCATCTACATCCATTGCTCCAATATCTCCATCTTTTCTTGAACGTACTCCTACTGAATTTGCCTCTTTTTCTTTATCTCCTAAAACTAGCATATATGGTATTTTTTGAAGTTGTGCTTCTCTAATTTTATATCCTATTTTCTCATTTCTGTCGTCTAGTTCTACTCTAATTCCAACATCTTCTAGTTTTGCTTTTACCTCATTTGCATATTCTACATGTGCATCTGCTATTGGTAAAATCTTTACTTGCACTGGTGCAAGCCATGTTGGGAATGCTCCTGCATAGTTTTCAATTAATACTCCTATGAATCTTTCTATACTTCCAAATATTACTCTATGAAGCATTACAGGTCTATGTTTTTCTCCATCTTCACCAATATATGTTAAGTCAAATCTTTCTGGCATTTGGAAATCTAATTGTATTGTTCCACATTGCCATTCACGTCCAATTGAATCTTTTATATGGAAATCTATCTTTGGTCCATAGAACGCTCCATCTCCTTCATTTAATTCATATGGTACATTTAAGTCTTTTAATACTTTCTTTAATGCTCCTTCTGCCATCTCCCATTGTTCATCAGACCCCATAGAGTCATCTGGTCTTGTAGAAAGTTCTACTGTATATTCAAATCCAAATATGCTATATACTTTATCAACCAAATTCATAATTCCAGCAATTTCAGATTCAATTTGTTCTGGTAAACAGAATATATGTGCATCATCTTGCGTAAAACATCTTACTCTAAATAACCCATTTAATTCTCCTGATTTTTCATGTCTATGAACTAGACCTAATTCTCCTGCTCTTATTGGTAAATCTTTGTATGAGTGCATTTTACTCTTGTATACAATCATTCCTCCTGGGCAATTCATTGGTTTTATTCCAAAATCTGTATCATCAATCTTTGTTGTATACATATTTTCTTTATAATGATCCCAATGGCCTGAACGATGCCACAATTCTTCATTTAAAATCATTGGTGTTTTAATTTCAACATATCCATTTTTTCTATGAATATCTCTCCAAAAATCTTCCAATACATTTCTTAGTACCATTCCCTTTGGTAAAAAGAAAGGGAAACCAGGTCCTTCTGGTGCTATCATAAATAACTCTAATTCTTTTCCTAATTTTTTATGGTCACGTTTTTTTGCTTCTTCTATCATATTTA
>CALXQG010000057.1 GCA_944390515.1 uncultured Clostridia bacterium | reverse complement strand
ATTCTAGAATTGAAATAGCGTACAGAACGTGCAACAAATAAGGGGTTGACAATGTGTTTGACAAGTCACCTCGACCAGAAAAAGAAAGGACTGTAGCTAAAAACAGTTCTTTTATTTTTAATTTTTATACCACTTTACAAATTCTTTCGTTGAATTTATTGAATTATAAAGATATCTTCCATTTCCTACTGGATAATATAAAGAGTAAAATTTATACATTATTTATTATAAAATTAATAACATCATCTTCTCTATAATTTGCTTTGCCTTTATTTCTATCTTCATCTGTCAAATCAACAAAATATTTATTACATCCTGGCATAATAGATATAGAATCTAGAGGATAACCTAGATTTCTTTTTTGACTAGGTTTATCTATAAGATAAAAATGGCTTCTACTCCAACTATATTCTTTTGACTCTTTTCCATCATATATGACCATTCCATACACCCATTTTGCTGTTAATTTCCCTCCGTATTTTTTTACTAAATTGCAATAATACTCAATCATTTCATCATCGTTTAGCTCTTTTCCATTTATCCTTCTAACATGAGTACCTGGCTGTTTTTTATCCGGTAATTCTTCTATAAACAAATTATTGTCCATTCCTATTGTTGTAATTTTTGTTTCGTCATAATATGCTTTGGCTTTAATGTATGCATTTTCTATAGCATCTTTTCCTGATTCTTCTACTTTAAGATTAATACCTAAATCTTTAATTGTTAATACTTCTATATTATTTTCTCTTAGCTTGTCAGCGTATCTTTTTACTTTTGCTGGATTTGTTGTTGCAAACAATACCTTCATTTTTTCCTCCTATTGTAGGTCTTTATTATATATTTTACTTTTATAAAATAGGTCATTTTGAGATACACTTTTTTAAATAAATATGGTGTACATTTTTGGTTTTATTTAAATTGATTCTTAAGTATTGTTTTTGTTATTTTGCACTAATTCTTCATGATAAAAGTAATTTACATATTTTACATTATTATTTATCAATTAAATCATATCTTTTAAATATAGTAATAATCATACTATATACTAGTTTCTTTCCCAATAATTCTCTAAATTTTGCTGTTTTAGATTTGCCTTCATTTCTTAATATTTCTAACTGTTTCCCTAAATTATCATATTCCGATAATATATCTGTAAGAGCTTTTTCAAACCTTTCTAGTTTATTCATTAAATTTTCCACCTCATTTATTATTTTTAGAATAATCTATTAAAACTAACGCACCTTTAGGACAAAAATTTGAACACTTTCCACATTTAATACATTTAATATAATCAATTTTTGGAGCGCTAAATCCTTCTTGTGATAATGCACCAACTGGACAAGTTTTTATTGCAGGGCATTTATGATTTTGAGGACAATTTTCAATTATAATTTTTAATTCTTTTTCCATTATAAACTCCTCCTTATAATCTTTTAATTTATCCAATACTAAACTTTTTATATATTATTATCATTCTTCTAATTTTTCTTCTACGAATTTATTTGCGCTAACTCTTATTTT
Source organism: uncultured Clostridia bacterium (assembly GCA_944390515.1). GTDB lineage: Bacteria > Bacillota > Clostridia > TANB77 > CAG-508 > CALXVA01. The sequence goes on along the minus strand of CALXQG010000057.1, from coordinate 5,829 downwards.
TTTCATAGCAGAGCAAGTTCTTTCATTTCTATAATTTACCAAAGTTATCATTTTATCTATATAATTATTATCTTTTATAATACTTAAAGATTGCTTAAAGTTTAGGTTATATATATAACTTATCCATACTACTATGCAATCAACATTAGTTTTCATATATTCTTTTCTACAAGATTTATGATTTAAACAGTCTTCAACAATTTCATTAGTTACTGTTTCTTTTGATATATCATCTATTTTAAAAACTACTGCATTTTCAATTCCATCTTCAATAACAACATTAAATATATCTATTTTATCTGCATCTCTAATAATCTTACAATATAATAATGTTTTTTCATCTGTTACATCTTTGCTTATTTCTCTATAATTGTGATTTAAAATTGCTGCTTTTATCAAATCATCATATTCGTCAGTTTGTATGAAATCTCTAATTTTGTTATTTTCAAATAATATTTTAACTCCTAACTCGGCATGGTTAACACTAATTCTATCCAAAAATGTATTATATTTATTAATCTGTTCAAATCTACCTATATCATGTAAAATTCCAATTAATTTAGCTAATTCCGTGTCTTCTTCATTCAAACCTAAATAAATAGCTAACTTTTCACAATTTCGCATTACTCTTAAAGAATGTCTTTTTTTAATATCAATCTTATCATTATTTTTAAACTGATTTGAATACTCAAAGAATTTATCTAATACATTATTAAAATCAATCAATTTTCTATCCTTTCTATATGTTTAATAAAATTACAAAATTTCTATTATCTATAATAGCTTATTACATCATCCGAATACTCAAAAATAAAGTATATTTTTTATTATCTGAAATTTTTGTTAAAAATTCCTTCACATAATTTAACTTTTTTAATATTTATAATATGTCATAAACTTAAAATTATTAATTATATATTGTATTTGTTTTTTAATAATTTTATCACAAACTATTGATATATACAATAGGCAAAAATCCTTCTAATTTAAACAAAAATATTGATTAATTTACATAAATGTGGTATCATGATATATATGAAAATGTTATAAAGATGGGAGAATAATATATTGAGTAGAAATTTACTAATAAAGGGAGCAATACTTTTACTAATATTTACATTAATTTTAATAACACCAAACATAGTATTTGGTGTTTCTTTTGGTGGAAAAATAGAGTCAAACACAAATGAAATAAAAGCAGGGGGAGAATTAGAAATTAAGTTTTATTCTCAAGGTTATGAAAATATTAGTGATGGACTAAATGCATATAAAGCAACATTAGAATATGATGAAAATATCTTTGAAAAGATAGAATTAGAAGACTTTGAATCCAAAAATCAATGGCAAGAATTTTTATATAACGAAAACACACATGAATTTATTGCAATAAAAAAAGCGAGTAGTAAAGAGCCAGAAGAATTTGTAGCATTAAAATTAAAAGTAAGAAATGATGTGAAAGCAGGAAAAACTACAATTAAAATAAAAGATATTGTAGCATCTGAAGGAAAAGAAGATATTACAACAAATGATGTAGAATTAAAACTTAATATAATATCAAGTGAGAACGGAAATATTTCGGGTAACCATGATTCAGACAACAATAATCAAAGTGGTTCTATTTATGATGACGAAAAACCAGGTAAATTACCTCAAACAGGAGAAGGAAGTATTACCTCATTTGTATTAATAGCAATAGAGATTCTAATATTGATTGCTATTATTGCTAAATACAAAGAAAAAGGTATAACTAAAAAGATGAACAAGAATACAAGATTATTTGTTACAATTCTTTGTTTTGGAATTATATCAATTCAACTTGCAACAAATATTTATGCAGCAGCAATAAAAGGAGAACTAAATGATGATGGAATAATAGATTATAAAGATGTAACTTTATTAGAGCAACATTTAATTCATTTAAAAGAATTAGATGAGGATAAAAAAGATGTAGCAGACATGAATAATGATGGAAAACTTACTGTAACAGATTTGAGCTTACTAGTTAAGAAAATAGAAAGTAGTATAAATTACACAGTAAACATTACTTCAAACTTAGATAGTCACTATGCTAAAAAGAATGAAGAAATAGAATTTAAGTTCACGGCAGATGTGTCATATAATGCTGGTATAAAAGCGGTTGTTGTAAACGGAACAGAGTATACTACTCAAAAAGTTGATGAAAATTCAACAGAATATATAATAAAAATTAAAGTGCAGGATAAGTCTGGAATTCAAGAATTAAAATTCACAAAAGCTATTTTAGATGTAGGTAAAGAAGTAAAAATAAAATATTCTGAAAAAATAGAAATATTGAAAGACACACCTTCTATAGAAAACTATACTTTAGAAGAAAATGTAGAAGAAGGAAAATTAATTGCTAAATTTGAGATAAATGATAATGATTTAGCAGTAACAAGTGCATCTATAGAAGTATTTAATGAAGATAATGAAAAAATTAAAACTGAAAATATTTCAGCTGGAGCAAATACAATAGAAATTTCAGCAGAAGAAAATCAGAAATACAAATTAATTATATATGTCTCATATAATCTAGATACTGATTCTTTAGGGGAACATGAAGAAGACAATACTGGTACATTAAACTTAGAAAAAGAATTAGAGTTTATAGGAGACTATGAATTTAGTATTAGTGATTTACAAACATATAATACAAATGGAGACAAAACAAGTACTTTTGAAAAAAATGAAACAATAGTATTAAATTTTAATAGCAAGAATGTAAGTAGTGCAATACCTAGTAAAATAAAAATAAATGGTAGTATATATGAAGTTACAGAGGAGAATAAAAAATATAGCGTTCAAATACCAGGAATATCTGAAGAAGGAAATAAAACTTTAAATATAGAGGAAGTAATTTTAAGTAATGGAAAGAAAATAGAACTTTCTAATATAGCATTTAATGTTACAATAAACAAAAAATCTCCAGCTATAAGTAACGTAAAATTTAATGAAGATGTAAATACAAATAAATTACAATTAAGTTTTAATGTAATAGATGAGGATAGTACAATATCAAATATAAAATACATAATTACAGGCAACAATGGGGATTCAATTGCAGAAAAAATAATTACAGGAAGTAATGAAATAAATGATGAGATAGAGTTAACAAATAATCTATACAAAAGTTATACCGTAAAAATTATTGCTACATATAACAATGCTGGAGAAGAAGTAAAGGATAAAGTTTTATACACAGATACAATAAAAGCTATAGATAAAGTAATAATAAAAACTGGAGAAGTATCAAAAACACAAATTGAAAAAAATGGAGAAATAACTTTAACATACACTATTGAGACTAACAAAGATAAAGAAATAGAAAAAATAGTAGTAAATAATATTGAGACAGATGTTACTAAAAAAGATGGCAAATATATTGCTACAATTTCTGTCGGAAATATTGCGGGAATAAAAGATATTACAGTAACAAAAGTCATATTCAAAGATAAAGTAGAAGTAGATGCAGATTATACTAATACTATTGAAGTTTTAAAAGATAAACCAATTGTTAATGATTTCAAAGCAACATATAAGTATGACGAAAAAAAGGTTAATTTTACTTTTGAACTACAAGACAGTGATACCTCTCTTATTTCTGCAACAGCAATATTAGTTAAACAAGATGGTTCGACATGGAAAGAAAATAATATAAACATAGGTCAAAATAATTTTGATTTAGAAATAGAAGACAATATTGAATATACATTTAAAATATTAGTAACATATTCTAGATATGCTGATGGGGGAAACATTGTAACAGATGAAGTTATATTTACAAAACCAATTCAAATGATAGAAGAATATAATTTAGAGATATCTAATATTAAAACATTTACTAGTGAAAACGTAGAATCAAAATATTTTGACAAAAATGAGAGATTTATATTATTCTTTGGAAGTACAAATTCTAGTAATTATTACATAGAAAAAGCAGTAATAAATGGCAAAGAATATCATATGCAAAATAAAGACAATATTTATGCTACATATATTGATGGGTTTGAGTCAAATGGAGTAAAGGAAATAAAAATAGAAAAAGTATATCTAAACAATTCAAAAGAATTAGATGTTACTGAAAATAATACAACTAAAATAGAAATATTAAAATCAAAACCAAAAGTAGAAAATTTTGGTTATACTCAAACAAACGATCAATCAATTACTTTATCTTTTAAAGTAACTGACACTGAAAACACATTACAATCAATAAAGTTGATTGTAACAGATGAAAATGGAAATGAACTAGGAACAAAAGAAAATTTAAAAGTGGGAGAGAATGAAATTACATTTAATACAACTGAAAGTGAAAAGTATTTAATAAAAATAATTGCTGATTACGATTTAGATACAAATGAATTATCAACAGGAGATAATGAATACAATAATCAAGAAATATTAAATGAAGAAATAACAATTTCACAAGAACTTATTGAGCTTAAAGACATTGAGTCAATAAAATTATATAAAGAAGAAAATGATAATGTAGTAGAAGAAATTGAAGTAAATGTGTTAGACTTTAAACCAGAAGACTATATTGTAGAAGTTACAATGAAGGATTTACCAAAATTCTATGCGGAAATTAAAGATACAAAAATTGAAGACGGAAAATTTATGCTTATTTTAGATTATAATAATACAGTACAATATGAAGGAGACGTAAAATCTAATTATTTAGAAGTAAAATTTGGAGAGATAAACGACAATAATATAGCTTCTAATTTGAGTTTTGAAGAATTAATAAAAAGAATAAATGCAAATCCAACAGGAGAATTTGAATTAACACAAGATTTAGATGCAAATATGTTAAATGTGTCAGGAAATACAGTTATAACAACTGACTTTAAAGGAAAATTAAATGGAAATGGATATACAATCAAAAACTTAAGTAAGCCATTGTTTAATAACTTAAGCGGAGCTGAAATTACTAATTTAATAATAGATGATGCAAATATATCTGGTTCAAGTAATGGTATACTCTCAAACTATGCTACAAATTCTAACATTAGTAACGTGCATATAACAAATTCAAGCATTACTACATCACACTCAAACGGTACAGGTGGATTTATAGGAAAAATTGAAAACAAATCTTTGATTGAAAAAAGTTCTGCAACAAGCATTAAAGTTAGTGGTGGAAAAAGAGTTGGAGGTTTTGTAGGATATCTAAATGGTGGTTCTACTATAGATAATTGCTATATAACAGGAAGTGTAGGCGGCAGTAATGATGCTATAGGAGGGATTTCAGGACAAGACAGTGGTACATCTAAAATACAAAATTGCTATGCAAAGATTGAATATAATGTTGTAAACAATTGGAGTAACGGTGGAATAGCAGGATATTCAGATAGTAATAGTTTAATATTAAAAAATAATATAAGTTTAGCAGACGGAAAAGTTGGTGCTAGAATTATTGGAACAGGATATAATTCAAGTTCAAGCAAAAACTATGAAATGTCTGAGTCTAATCTTTCATCTAATGCTAATGGTAATAAGATAAGTCAAATTTCTAAAAATGACCTAAACCAAGAATTTTTTGAAGAAAAATTAGGTTGGGATAGCACAATATGGAGATTTGATAATGTAAGTTATGAAAATTTACCAACTTTAAAGAATAATGATCCAGAGAATATAGAAAATAAGCAAGAAGAAGTTGCAGATGAGGATAGATATATACCAGATATTAATAGATTAAAAAATATGAGCAATTATGATCAAAATAAAGAAATTGCATATAGTAATATATATAAATTAATGCCATATTATGATGCAAAATATATAGTATATTATGGAAATAAAATAGAAGAA
>CALXQG010000056.1 GCA_944390515.1 uncultured Clostridia bacterium | reverse complement strand
TCGCAAAAGATATATGAAATTTAGAACAATTAGTATAATAGCAAAAAACATACAAAAGTCAATACAATATATCAATTTATTTTTATCAGGTGAATTATGATTTAAGGAATATTAAGAAATAAAGGCTATAAATCCAGTAAATCCCTATAAAAAAGCTCAAAACCATTGAAAATATTACAAAAATGTAATATAATTGTAATATAAGTGTAAAAAAACAGAAATGTTATATCCGTAAGACTAAATTATGAGTATATACAAAAACAGGAAATTAAGGAAAATACTTATATTGACTAATGAAAAAATGCAAAGTAAAATATATGTATATTAATAGGTAAAAAAGGATGGTAATAAGTATGAAACTAAAAAAACTAATAGTTTTAATTTTAGTAACTACTTTGGCACTCTTTGCTACAAGTATTTTTAACTCAGCTAATGCAGCGACAGGAAGTAAATACTTAAAAATAAGATTGCTAAGAGAGTCAGGATTTGGTTACAAAGTTGCAGAAAAAAATCTTTGGAAAATTGTAGAAACTAATAGTAGTGGTACAACACATGATTTTAATAGTACAATCTACTGCTTGAAAGGTGGACCTGGATTTGGTTCTGAAGATATGTTTGGAAATGGAACACCAACAGTAAGACAATATACTAGATATTTTGATATGAAAGACCCAAGTTCAATTCCAAGTCCATATAAAGAGGCACTACCAGATGTAAATAGTAGTACATATAAATCTTTGTTATGGTTATTAGAAAATATATATTTTGTACCAAGTAATGCTAGTTCTGAAGAAAAACAAGAAGCAGAAGAGTATAGAAATCAATTATTAGATGCTGCAAATTTATCAGGAAGTTACTTGACTGATGAAGATATAGATGCTGTTCAACAATTAGCAGTATGGCATTTTACAAATGATGATGAGTATGATATGGGAGATAACGCATCATTTGAATTATGGGTTAATTCAATAAAAGATCAAGAATCATCTGCATTCAATCCTTTAAGTGATGAAGTTGGAGCAGGTTCAGTTAATGGATGGGACAGAGCAGAAGATGCTATAACTTTATATAATTATTTAGTAGATACAGCAACACAAAAAGCATCTAGCTATGAAGTTAAACCAGCTAGCAAACCATATGAATTAGCAAAACTAACTCAATCAGTTAAAGTTGAGGGAAGCAATTATGTTATAGGACCATTTAAAATTAATAAGATAAGTGATACAGTTGGAACACTTCAAGGAACATTTAAAAATGGAAATGGAGAACTATTAAATCCAACATTACAAAATGCAAGCGGAAGCAAATTTAGTAGTTTAGAAGATACTATTGGAAAAGAATTTTATATTGTATTACCAACTAGTACAAATATACAAGAAATTTCATTTAACATTAGTGGTTCATACTATAATACAACAATAACTTATTGGTCTGTTGAAAATGCTCCAGAGCAAGATCAACCAGTAGTTGTTGTTGATAGAACAAAAGAAGATTATGAAGACACAGTTACATATCAAGATAAGAACTTTGACTTATCATTAAGAAAATTTATATCACAAGTAAATGATATTGAATTAAAAGAAAGTTCTGGAAAATATTCAAGAGAACCAATTGTAGACATCACACCACTTACAACAGGAAGTGATACTACAGCGATATATAAACATCCTAAAAAACCTGTAGAGGTAGCAGTAGGAGACACAGTTATATATACAATTAGAGTATACAATGAAGGGCAAGTAGATGGATATGTAAAAGAGATTACAGATTACTTACCAGAAAATTTAGAATTTGTTAATGATGAATTTAATGCACAATATGGTTGGACAATAAGCAAAGATGAAAGAATTGTTAAAACAACAATATTATCACCAGACACAGAATATTCTGCAAGTAGAGATACAATATATCAAGCAAGAAAAGAAGGCTCAGATAAAGTAATATTAGAAGCTTTTGATGGGAAAGAACTAGATTACATTGATGTTAAAATAAAATGTAAAGTAAAAGATACAGCAAAAGCTGATGAAAAATTAACAAATATTGCAGAAATAACTGATTTTGTAAATTCAGACAAAGAAGAAGTAATAGATAGAGATTCTAAAGAAGATAATGTCACACTTCCTTCAGATACTGAACTTCCAAATTACAAGGATCAAGAAATTAATAGAGGAGACGAATATATACCAGGACAACAAGATGATGATGACTTTGATAAAGTAGTAATACAAAAATTCGACTTAGCATTAAGAAAATTTATTACAGGTGTAAACGAAAATGTAATAAGTAACAGAGAACCAGTATTTAGTATAATAAATGGAAAATACACATATACACATACAAAAGAGCCAGTAGAAGTAAATACAGGAGACACAGTAATATATACATTAAGAATATATAATGAAGGCGATATTGATGGTTACGCTGAAGAAGTAAAAGACGATATACCAGATGGATTAGAATTTTTACCAGAGAATACAACAAATATCAATTATAGATGGGAAATGTATGATGAAAATGGAGAAGTTACAGACGATGTTACAAAAGCAGTTACAATAAGAACAGATTATTTGTCAAAAGATCAAGAAACAGCAACAGGAAGAGATAATCTAATAAAAGCATTTGATGATGAATCGATGGAAGAACCAGATTATAAAGAAGTTAGAATAGCATTTAAAGTTACAGAACCTAATACTTCAGATAGAATTATAATAAACACAGCAGAGATTTCAGAAGACGCTAATGAAAATGGAGATCCAATTGATGATGTGGACTCAACTCCAGACAACGATAAAGATGGAGAAGATGATATTGATATAGAAAAAGTCAAAGTAAATTACTTTGACTTAGCATTAAGAAAATTTATAACAGGTGTAAATGAAACACCAATTACAAACAGAGTTCCAGTATTTAGTATAGAAAATGGAAAATATGTTTATACACATACAAAAGAACCAGTAGAAGTATCATATGCAGATACAGTAATATATACATTAAGAATATATAATGAAGGTTCACAAGCAGGATATGCTGAAGAAGTAAAAGATGATTTACCAGAAGGATTAGAATTCTTACCAGATAATAGCATAAATACAGAACATAGATGGGTAATGTATGATGAAAACGGTGAAGTTACAGAGGATGTAACAAAAGCGGTTGAAATAAGAACAGATTATTTATCAAAAGAACAAGAGGAAGCAACAGGAAGGAATAATCTACTTAAAGGATTTGACCAAGAAACAATGTCACAACCTGATTACAAAGATATAAAAATAGCATTTAAGGTTGTGGAGAAAAACACTTCAGACAGAATTTTGATAAATACTGCAGAAATTTCAGAAGATGCAGATCAAAATGGAGACCCAGTTGATGATAAAGACTCAACACCAGATAATAATGTACCAGAAGAAGATGACATAGATATAGAAAAAGTAAAAGTAAATTATTTTGATTTAGCATTAAAGAAAATCATAACAAAAGTCACAATGACATTAGATGGAAAAACAACAGTAGAAGAAACAGGACATAAATTTGAAGATGACCCAGAAGCAATTGTAAAAGTAGAATTAGGAAATCATAAAATAGAAACATCTGTAATTAAATTTACTTATAAAATTAGAATTACAAATGAAGGAAGCAAAGCAGGATATGCATACGAAGTAAAAGATTACATTCCAGAAGGATTAGAATTCAAAGCAGAAGATAATAAAAATTGGAAATTATCAGAAGACGGAAAAACAATAACAACAGACCAATTAAAAGACAAATTATTAAAACCAGGAGAAAGTGCAGAAATAGAGGTAACATTAAGATGGATAAATGGACAAAACAACTTAGGAGTAAAAACCAATTGGGCTGAAATATCAAAGGACAGTGATGATGATATAGACTCAACACCAGACAACTTCCAAAAAGGAGAAGATGATATTGATGACGCATCAGTTATATTATCAGTAGTAACAGGTGTTGGAGATCACTATGTTGGAGTTATTATAGCAGTTCTTACAATATTAGGCACAGGAATTGTATTAATCAAGAAGTATGTAATATAATAATATTCAGAGTATAAAAATAAAGACAGGTAAAATTTCCTGAGTTTAGGAGATTTGATACCTGTCTTCTATTTATTGCAGAAAACAATAGATTTTTGGGGACTCAATGCAATCTTTTATTGCTAGTTAGCTAAGGTTCTTATTTTGCCAAAATTTTTTAAATACATATTTACATTAAAAAATGCGTATGATATAATGCAAATATATTGGAGGCAAATTGATGAATCAAATTTTAATGATTGAAAATAAAAAAAAGAAAAAAGAAAAGAAACCAAAGATGCATAGAACAAGTACAGGACCAATTGAAATAAAAAATATAATTAGATTTTTTGCAATTGTTATTATTATATTTGGATTAACTATAATTGGCCATAGTTCTTATGCAATTTATAGAGAATCAAAGGGAAATAACACAGAAGATTTAGCAGAAATTTCTATGAGTAGAATAAATGACACACTAATAGTAAATGTAAGTAGTGTTTATACTATAGATTATTTTAAATATTATTGGCAAGATTCTGAAATAACTTCAATACCAGAAGAAAATACAGAATTTCAAGAAGAGATAGTTTTACCTAGTGAAAATAATGTGCTAACAATAATATTGGAAGATGAAACTGGAAGAGCTGTAACATATACAAAAGAAGTTATTTTAGATGGGATAGATATAGCAAAACCTGCAATAGACATTTCTAAACAAGAGACAAGCATAAGAATTACCGCAACAGATGAAACAGCAATAGAATATATGATATATAAAATTGACAATGGGCAAGAAGTTAGAATAGATAAGAATAATGAAGGAGATACAACTATAGAATATGCGCTAACAGGAATAGAAAGAGGAGAACATACAATATATGTAACAGCAGTAGATAGCTCAGGAAATACTGAGACAACTGAGTCTAATGTAATAGTTTCTTCAGATAGACCAACACTAAAGAATCTTAGAGTAGATCAAGAAACAGGAAAAATAATAATTGAGGCAGCAGATACAGATGGACTTAAGTCAATAGAAGTAAATTTGAATGGAAGAAAGTATACGATTAATGATATAAACAAAACAGAAGCAACCTTTGGTTTAGATTTAATAAATGGAACCAATACAATAAGCATAAAGATTACAAATGTTAATGGCTTAACAGCAGAAGGTTCAACGGAGTTTAATTATGCAGGCTAAAATTATATTTTATTTTATAATATATTCATTTCTAGGCTGGTGTTTAGAATCAATATATAAAACAATAGCATTTAGAAAACCAACTAATAGTGGTTTTCTTTATGGACCATTTTGCCCAATGTATGGAATTGGAGCCATACTTATGATTGCTATAGGTAGCTTTTCAAAAAATATAATAGTGGTATTTTTTACTGCTTTTATAGTGTTTTCATTATGGGAATATATAGTTGGAGTGATATTAGAAAAATTATTCAAAACGAAATATTGGGATTATTCACATTTGAAATTTAATATACAGGGAAGAGTTTGCCTTAAAAATTCAATATATTGGGGAGCTTTAGGCGTAATACTAATATTTGTAATTCAACCATTTTTTGAAAAACTAGCAAATGCAATACCAATGAATATTCTAATATATATAGATAGCATATTATGCTTAGCAATACTAGTAGATACCTCAATTACAGTATATAGAATAATGTTTATTGATAAAAAGATTAGACAGGTATTTGAAATAGGAGAAAATATAAAAGAAAAACTTGCCGAATTAAAAAATGCAGATATAATAGAAAAAACATATAAAGAAAATGCACAAAAATTTATTAATGACTTAAAAATAAGACAGGCCATATTAAAATTCAAACTATACAAGAGAATAGTTAGGCTAAGAAAGGCCTTCCCAGACATGAATTCAGAAAACATAACAAGATTTATGAAACAAAAAATAGAACTTAATGAACTAAAAGAAAAAATAAAAAAATATAAAAATAAACAATGAAAGGAATGAAAACAATGGCTCAAGAACTCTATATAATTGATGACTGCAATGATTTAAAAAATGTTATTTCAGAACTTTTTAAGAAAGAATATAAATTAAAAAAAGTAAGTACAGAAAAAATAGATGATGCTCTAAAAGATATACCATCACTTATTATAATAAATGAAGATTGTATTGGAGAAAACATAATAGAAATATGCAAAAAAATACGTTTGAATGAAGATAACAGTATAACTCCAATTATAGTAGTTTCTTCAAATAGAGATAAGAGTCATAGAATAGAAGTATTGAGAGAATGTGTAGAACACTATATAAAAGCACCTATAGATAAAGAATATCTATATTACACAATAAAAAATGTAATTAGATTATTAGAAACCAACAGAAGAGTAAGCCCGCTTACTGGTTTACCAGGAAATGTTCAAATTCAGGCAGAAATGAAAAAAAGACTTTTAAATAAAGAAGAATTTGTAATGCTATATCTAGATTTAGATAATTTTAAAGCATATAACGATGTTTATGGATTCTTAAATGGAGATGAGATAATAAAATTCACAGCAAGAACTATTACGGATAATATAGAAAAATTATCTACAAGTGGAAATACTTTTGTAGGACATATTGGAGGAGACGACTTTGTTGCAATAGTATCAGGAGATGACGATTATGAAGAAATCTGCCAAAACATTATTGCAGAATTTGATAAAGGGGTATTAAAATATTTTAATGAAAGTGATATACAAAAAGGATATTTAGAAGTTCCAAATAGAAAATGTGTTATAGAGCAATTTCCTTTAACTTCAATTTCTATAGGTGTTGTTGTTGCACACAAAGGAAGATTTCATAATGTACTTGAAATAGGAGAAGTTGGTGCACAGGTAAAACATTTAGCGAAAACTACAATGGGAAGTGCATATTCAATTGATAGAAGAAAAGAGAATAATGTTTGTGACATAATAAAGAAATAAAATAATAATAAAAAATTCATATAAGCATATACATATAACGTAAAGGAGTATGGTATATGCTTATATTTTATAAAAAGAGAATACTAACAATGCTATATTTAGTATTTATTTCACTATATGCGTTTTCATTTAAAATTGCAAATAAAGGTTAATATTAAATAAAAAAACAGCTGAAACAGTTGCTACACATATAACAAATAAGGTCGTAATTGTAGATGAAGGACAAGGAACACCAGATGATACTGTATTAAGCTAAAAAGTAACAATTCCATTATAAAAAATTGATAAAAATTTAACAAAATTTAGGTAAAGTGTGGTATAATATTAATATAAATTCCAAAAAGGAGATGAATGATTATGACAATGAAACAAAAAGAACTATATAATGTGATTGAAAGTTTACCAGAAGAATTATCAAATAAAGTTGTAGATTATATAGAATATCTTAAATTTTCTTATATGACAAA
>CALXQG010000055.1 GCA_944390515.1 uncultured Clostridia bacterium | reverse complement strand
CAAACGAATTGCATATAACTATAAAAAAAGCAATGGAGCAAAATAGAGAATTACGTGAATTGTATGAGTCAAATGAAGAATACAAAAAACTTTTGGACATTGCAATGGCATTAGAGGGAATGCCAAGACAGGCATCAACACATGCCTGTGGGATAGTAATTACAAAAGAACCTGTTGATACCTATGTTCCACTATATATGAGGGATAATGCGATTTCTACACAATACATAATGACTACATTGGAAGAACTAGGACTTTTGAAAATGGATTTCCTTGGATTAAGAACTCTTACAGTTATACAAGATACAAAAGATTTAGTAAAACAAAATAGAGGAATTGATGTAGAATTTGATGAAGAAATGAATGATCCTAAAGTGTACAAGCAATGGCAAGAAGGAAATTCAGTTGGAATATTCCAATTTGAAAGTCAAGGTATGACTAATTTTATGAAGGAGTTAAAACCAGACTGTTTAGAAGATATTATAGCTGGTGTATCACTTTACCGTCCTGGACCAATGGACCAGATTCCAAGATATATTGCAAATAAAAAAGATCCAGAACATGCAGTATATACACATGAAAGACTAAAGCCAATATTAAATGTAACTTATGGATGTATGGTATACCAAGAACAAGTTATGCAAATAGTAAGAGATTTAGCAGGATATTCTTTAGGTAGAGCAGATTTAGTAAGACGTGCAATGGGAAAGAAAAAGCTTGATGTAATGGCAAAAGAGCGTGAAATATTTATAAACGGACAAACAGATGAAAATGGAAATGTAGTAGTTCCTGGTTGTGTTAGAAATGGGATTGATGCAGAATCAGCAAATACAATATTTGACGAAATGGCTGAATTTGCAAAATATGCTTTCAACAAATCGCATGCAGCAGCATATGCAGTATTATCATATCAAACAGCATACTTAAAAACATATTATCCAGCAGAGTTTATGGCAGCAATGCTTAATAGCTTTTTAGGTAATTTAGACAAAATTCCAGCATATGTTGACGAATGCAAAAGATTAAAAATTGAAATACTAAAACCAGATATAAACAAAAGTTATACAAGATTTACTGTTGATGAAAATAAAATACGTTTTGGTTTAGGAAGTATAAAAAATGTTGGAGTTGGAGCAGTAGACGAAATTGTAGAAGAAAGAAAAAACAATGGAGAGTACAAGGACTTTTCAGATTTCTGTGAAAGAATTGCAAATGCATCAGTTAATAAAAAATGCATAGAGAGTTTAATTAAAGCAGGAGCATTTGATAATTTTGAACAAACAAGAAGAACTTTAATGGAATCTTTTGAATCAATTGTTGACTCTATTGCGGATAGTTCAAAGAAGAGCTTTGATGGACAAGTTAGTATGTTTGATTTAGGTGGAGAATCTCAAAATCAGATAAAGGAGCTCAAATACACATATAAAGTAATGCCTGAATTTACTGAAAGAGAAATGTTTTCAATGGAAAAAGAAATGTTGGGACTATATATATCAGGACACCCTCTAGATAAATTAAGACACCAAATAGAAATGCAAACTAATATAAATACAGCACAAATGAGAGCAGTTCACCAAGTTAGTATATTAGATGAAAATTCTATAGAAGCACAAGAAAAGACTGGATTAATAAACGAAATTCAAGCAAATGTTTCAAATATAGAGAAATTACAAGATGGACAATTTGTAAAATATGCAGGAATTATAACAAGTGTTAAAAAGAAATTTACTAAAACTAATAAAATAATGGCATTTGTCACGGTAGAAGATTTGTATGGGCCAACAGAAATAATTGTATTTGAAAACTGCTATCAAAATTGCTCAAACATACTGTTGGAAGACAATATTGTACTAGTTGAAGGAAGATTAAGCATTAGAGAAGATGAGGATACAAAAATTGTAGCAAGAGAGATAAAAGAATTTGGAGAACAGAAAAAGAATATTTTAGTACTAGATATAACTAATTTAGATGATGAAGGAAAAGAAAAATTAAGAGGTGCAATAAAATTTTTCGCTGGAGAAAGAAATAATATTCCAATTCAAATATTAAATGGAGATAAAAAGGATATGGCAGGTGGAATATACTTAACCAATCAAGTGCTAGAGGAGTTCAAAGAAATAATAGGCAGTGAAAATGCTAGAATAGAAGAAATGTAGAAAAACATCATAATTTGACAAATTTTAGGAAATGAAGTATAATTAAAGAATACCCAGAAGGGTAAATAAATATATATTGGGGAGAGTGCAAGCAATGGGCTCTGAAAAAATTGTTGTTAAGGATTTTAACATGGGACCCGAAGAGGTAAGTGGAGTTATTGTAGACGAAAGCAATTCCACAGAGACTCCGTTCAACAGCCGATATGAGCAGAGAGGGGACAGAACGTTCGTTTTTGAGAATCTTCTCAAAATGCCAAGCCACTTCATACGAGCAATCAAATTTGCAATGTATATGGAGAAGGCTAAACAAATCGCAGAGCACAATCCGGTGCTTGCGTAACCCTGCAAAAGAAGCCTGGCGTATAATTGCCAGGCTTTTTCCATAATTTAAGTTATAACCAATATAAGTTTGACAATTTTTGTAAATTGTGATATAATTAAATATACCGTAAGGTAAATACTATATATAAATGGAGGAAAAACCAATGCAGATTAGTTTAGTTGAGAGAAAGGGAATGAACAGCGACTATGAAGCACCACTTTCTGATGGAAAGGCTATCAAGCTCTCTGTTCGGGGCTCCAGATTAACGATTCAGAATCAGGAAGAACTCAGTGAATACACAATTTGGGAGCTTTGTGAAAGCCTTCTCGACGAAGGCTATGTCTACTTCTGGTTCAAGGGCAAGCTTGTAACGAAGGAGTCGATTTTGAAGTTGAAACCAAAACAGGTAGGCAAAGTGTATCAATTCGATGAAGCACGAGCAACGGCCTAAAAAACTCCAACCCAGGCACTATACATATTGGTAGTGCCCGGGTTATTTTTTTGTAAAAGTTATTTGTAAAATGAAAATAAATTAATTGAAAATACAAAATAAATATGTTAAAATACAAAATATTAATTAATAGACGAGGTAAAAAATGTATAATAAAAATGTTCAAGAAAGTGATATACAAAATAATATAAAAAGAGGTAGAAATTTAAACAAATTTGTTGATGATTATGTATTAGTAGACATAGAAACTACAGGATTATCTCCAGTTCAGGATGAAATAATAGAAATTGGTGCAATAAGAGTAAAAAACAATCATATGGTTGATACATATAATCAACTAATAAAAATAGATAGAAAACTTTCGCCATTTATAACTAATTTAACAGGGATTACTGATGAAATGCTTAAAACAGGAAAAATGCCAGATGAAGCTTTTAAAGAGTTTGTTAATTTTATAGGAGAAAGTGTAATAATTGGACACAATATTAATTTTGATTTAGGTTTCCTACATAATAAATGTAAAAAATATTTAGGATATGATTTATCAAATGATTATGTTGATACATTGTATATCGCAAGAAGATTAGTTCCAAATAGTGTAAACTATAAATTAGGAACATTAGCAAATTTATTTAATATCAGTTATGTAGGTGCACATAGAGGATTAAAAGATGTTGAAATAACATATGAAGTATACAATAGATTAAGAAAAATGAGATAATAATATAAAAACACACTTGCAAATATTAGAAAAAATTCTAAAATTTGTAAGTGTATTTTTTATGAAAAATTTTAACAAAAAATTTTCATAAAAATGGCAAAATAAAATAAAAAAAATGAAACATAATAATAATGAAAAAATTTTTAAAAGGTACCATTAAGCCATTTTTTCGAAAATAAAAATTAATGGAGAAAGGTTAAAATTATGACAAAAAAGATAATAAGCATTATAGTTATTCTACTATTGTTATTTTTTACATTAAACATAAATGTATATGCACAATCCATACCTCTAGGATCTTTTGAAGTAACTTTAAGTAGAGAAAAAATTATGCCAGGACAAGAAGTAACAGTAAATGTAAATTTTGGAGAAAGTCTTGGAGCATATACAGTTGACGTTGCATATGATAACAAAATATTTGAATATGTAAGTGTTGATGGGGGAACAGAAAACGATAATTCTACAAGGGTAAGAGTAACATATTATGACAGTACAGGAGGATCAAATCCTAGAACAAATATGTCTGTTACATTTAAAGCAAAAGAAGAATTAGAGGCAACAAATTTATCTGATTTTTCAGTAACAGCAGAGGGACTTTCAAATTCAGATGCTTCACAAGATTATGATGATATAACAAGTCCTGTAAAAAAATCTATAACAGTAGAGCCAGACTATAAAGACTATAAAATAGCTTTAAATTATACAGGAGATATAATTAAAGATACTGAAAAAGAAATGGAACTTATAACTTCTTCTAGTATGGGAAAAAATTATGACCATGTAAAAATGAAAGTAGAAATAACAAATAAACCATCTGATGACGCAACAGTCAAATTATTGGCAACAGAAAGAACTAGACAAGAGATAGATTTAGTTACAGATGGTTGGGGCGAACCAACAGGATATGAATTAGGTGGAAAAGATGCAAAACAAGTGTTAGATATTAGAGGATTATTTAGTCAAGCAGGAAATTATAAAATAAAAATTAGCTTATTAGATAAAGATACTAGCGATGCAGAAATAGCAAGTCAAGAATTTGATATTACAGTTAAAGAAACAGCACAAATAGATAATGAAGGAAATGAGGACAATACAAATGGAAATCAAAATAATACAATAGAAGGAGAAGAGCAAAATACTATAAATGATAACAATGAAAATACATCGGGAAATGGAAGTAATACAGGAAACGTTCAAAATGAAATGCCTGAAACTTTACCTAAAACAGGTATGACACAATATATTTATTTTATAACAGCAATTGCAATATTAGGAACAGGTTATATAGCATTAAGAAACTTTAAAAAAGATAAATAAAACTAATTAATGATAAAAGCTTCTATTAATATAGAAGCTTACATAACGAATGGCTTTAGGAAGGTATAGATTATGATAAAAAATGTTATTAAATTGTTAATAATTTTTGTGATATCTGCAATTATTGGGAATATGGCATATGGAATGTATAGAGAAAACACAATAAAAGATGAGCCTACAATAAATAGCATAAATACTATATCTATTAGCAATCAAACAAATGAAATAGAGAGTAGTGTAATTGAAGAAAAAATAGATGAAAAATATAAAGGATATGAGGTTTCTTCAAAATTAATAATACCAAGTATAGATTTAGATACGTATGTATTTGAAGAATATAATGAGAAAACAATGGATATATGTCCAGCTAAATACTATGGACCAGAACCTAACGAAGTTGGTAATTATTGCATAGCAGCACATAACTATAAAAAAGAAAACATGTTTAATAATATTATAAAACTAAAAAAAGGAGATACCATCATATTACAGGATAATAAGCATGGAAAAGTAGAATATGAAGTATATGATATATACAAGGTAAAACCAGAGGATACACATTCATTATCACAAGAAACAGGAGGAAAAAGACAAATCACTTTAATTACATGTAGTGATTATTCAAGCAAAAGAATAATAGTAAAAGCAGTGGAAAAATAGGAATAAGTCCTAAAAGAGGTGAAAATAAGATGAATAGAAAATTAGTATATTTTATTAGTATAGTATTTATTTTAGTAATTGTCTTTTTTTTAATTTTCATTTTTTTTAAGTCAAATGAAGTTAAAACAAGGACACTCTTTTCTAATGAAATGCTTTTGTCTGACAATTTCCCTAGTAATTATCAACCATATATTGATGAATTAAAGAAAAATCATCCAAACTGGGAATTTAAGGCACTGTATACTAATTTAGATTGGAAGTATGTAATAGATAATGAAAACATATTTGGAAAAAACCTAGTTCCTAAATCATATTCTGACAATTGGAAAAACACCAAACCAGGAGAATACAATGTTGAAGTTGATAGTGGTTGGGTTGATTCTTCAAGATTAGCAGTTGAATATGCAATGGATGTAAGAAACTTTTTAAATGAAGTTAGAGTTTTTCAATTTGAAGAATTATCATATAATTCAAGTACAAATACAATTTCAAGCATTGAAAAAATTCTTTATGGAACAGAGTTCTACAATAGAATTGTCGAATATAAAAATTCTAGTGGAAGTAACATAGTAACAGATAAAAAATATTCAGAACTTATTTTAAATGCAGCAAAAACTTCTAGTGTTAGCGCCTTTCATTTAGCATCTAGAATTAAACAAGAAGTAGGACCATATTTATCACATTCTTCAATAAGCGGAATAGTTAGCGGGTTTGAAGGACTCTATAACTTCTATAACATAGGAGCAACAAGCTCTTCTGAACCAATGGGAGCTATAAAGAACGGACTTCAATATGCTAAAGATGGCAAAGGTGCAAGTACAGCAACTAAAAACAAATATTTAATTCCTTGGAATACAAAGGAAAGAGCAATAACAGGTGGAGGAATCTTTATAGGTTCCAGTTATATTAATTTAGGGCAGAATAACATATATCTACAAAAATTTCATGTTAGTGATATAAATGGTGGAGAATTATTTTGGCATCAATATATGACAAATGTTTTAGCACCATATAGCGAATCAAAATTAATATATAATGGTTATTCAAATAGCAATTTACTAAATTCTGCAATGTCATTTATAATACCGATTTACAACAATATGCCTGAACTTCCAGCTTTAAGTCCTTCTATTTCTACAAGTGATTTTTCAGGCGACAACACAAGAGTATACGCAAATGTAGAAACAACTTTAAATTTGAGGACAGGGCCTGGAACTTCATACGAAGTTTTAACAAGTATTAAATCAGGACAAGAGATGACAAGAATTGCAAAAGGTAAGCAAAAAGGAGATCTTTGGGATAGAGTAAAATTAGATAATGGAATGGTAGGATATGTGTTTCAAACATATGTTGAAAAAGTACCAGATATTCAAGTTGAAAAAATAGAATTATCATTGGATAAAAATATAATAAATAAGGGAGAAAAAATAAAGATTAAAACTATAATTACACCTGCAGAAGCAGTAAATAAAACTATAAGCTATAGTTCTAATAATACAAAAGTAGCAACCGTAAATAGTGATGGGTATATATTGGGAATTTCATCTGGGAAAGCAACCATAACTGCAAAATCAAGCAATGGAATTACTGCAAGCATTGATATAACAATATATAGCCCTGTTACAGATATTATAGTAAATACAGAAAAATGTACTTTACAAGTTGGCGAAAGTTTTAAAATTACAGCAAATGTACTACCAGAAGATGCTGATAATAAAAAAATAAATTATAAAACAGAAAATAATAGTATTGCAGAGGTAAATGAAGAAGGAATAATAACTGGTATATCAGAAGGAAATACCAATATAATAGTATCAACAGCAGAAGGAAATTTTGAAAGAACTGTTCAAGTAAATGTAATTAGAAAACTAGAAGATGGAGAAATTATTTTTGATGAGCAATTATATGTAAATGCAAATGAAATTTCAGGTTTAGAAAATAAAAACAATACTGTAGATAAATTTATACAAAATATTAAAACAAATTATAAAATAGAAATATATAATTCATCTGGACAAAAAATAGAAGGAAATAGTTTAGTAGGAACAGGTAGTACTGTAAAAATTTTAGATAATGATACAACAATAATAGAATACAATATTATTATGTATGGTGATGTTAATGGAGATGGAAAAATAAATAGTATAGATTTATTAGTATTACAAAGACACATACTAGAAATTCAAAAGTTT
>CALXQG010000054.1 GCA_944390515.1 uncultured Clostridia bacterium | reverse complement strand
TTACAACCCCAATAACTTTAGAATTTTAAAAATGATAGATAGTTATTTACTCCCAAAATGAACTAAGGCCATGGTTCCTCTAGCCATCTCCATTTATTACATGGGTAATAGATGCTAAGTGGACCAAATATTCTTTGATATTTATCTTTTACTTGTTCTAATTGATTGCAATACTCTTTGTGTAAACAAATAGCTTTTCTGTCATTTGGATGAGTATCTAAATATTGTGATATATCAACAACTGCAAAACTCAAGCATTTTATTTGTTTCATCATTTCTGTTCTTACTCTGTTTCTATTTTGCATACATTCATCTTTGTTACAGCTATTGCAACAATTCATATTATCATTTGTAGAAGTTGTATTAAAACCAAATGCAGCATTTATTCCTTGAGGAATATATTCACACTCATTATGCATTTCACACATACAATTTCTATTTTCTTCATTTTCCATTATCCATTACACCCCTCTCCCATTTCATTTCTAGCTTTAAGATAATTAATAAATTCCATATTCTGGCATGGTTTATATGGACTAACTAATTCAGGAAATATTGTTCCATTTTTTAGTCCGCAACATGGTGTAAAAGTCTTATCTAGTGTTTGAATTGGTACATAGCTTTGCGCTAATAATGGATTATTTGGAAATACATTCATTTCTTCATCAAATCCACAACCACAATCATACTCGTTCATATAGCAACAATCATTATTGCAACAATTATCAGGCATTGTATTTGAAACATCATCACATACATCTTCTAATACTTGATTACAGTTGCAATGGCAATGACAATCGCATCTTCTGAATCTATTGCACATATTCTTTCCTCCTATTCATATGTTATATTACATAATATGAATAATTTATGTAAATTGATACAGATAAATAAAAAAACGATATACCATATATATTAATTAGTATATCGTTCTATTTTAGTTACTCAACTTTTAAAATTCCACCAATTGTTTTATTCATCTCTGAATGTTGACCTGCTAGTATTGATGCTCCTCCTGCTATAGCTATTAATTCTCCTTTTTTTAGAATTCCTACTTCTTTAGCTTTCTCTACACCATTTTCTAACATTTCATCAATGCTTTCTTTTCTATCTACTAGTATTGGATTTACATTACATACTAATGCTAATTGTTTAGCCACTTCTTCATTCGCTGTTATTGCATAAATTGGACATTTAGGCATAAATCCTGCTAAATTCATTGCTGTTCTACCTGTATCTGTGTATGCCAATATAGCTTTAGTTTCTAAGTTCATGGCTGTCATACATGTTGAATAATTTAGATTAAATTCATAGTCTTTCTCTAATATTGGAAACTCTTTATTTCTGAATCTCTTCCAATAGTTAATTGAATTTTCTATTGATCTTGCTATCTTATCCATTGTCTTTACACAATCAATTGGATATTTTCCAGCTGCTGACTCAGCAGATAACATTATGGCACTTGTTTGGTCATAAATAGCATTTGCAACATCGCTCACTTCTGCTCTAGTTGGTCTTGGGTTATTAACCATAGATTCTAACATTTGTGTAGCTGTTACAACTGGTTTTCCTGCTTTTCCACATTTTTGTATAAATTCTTTTTGTCTAATTGGAACTTCTTCCATTGGAATTTCAACACCTAAGTCTCCTCTAGCAACCATTATACCGTCTGAAACTTCAAGGATTTCATCAAAATTATCTATTCCTTCTCTGTTTTCTATTTTTGAGATAACTTTTATATATTCTCCACCATTATCTTTTAAAACTTTCTTTATATTTATAACATCTTCTGCTCTTCTTATAAAAGATGCTGCAATATAATCAAATCCATTTTTTATACCAAAAATAATATCTGATTTATCTTTGTCTGTCATGCTTGGTAATTTTATTTTTGAGTTTGGTATATTTATACTCTTTTTATTTGTTAGTCTTCCTCCATTTTGTACTCTACAAACAACATCTTTTCCATCTATTTTCTCAACAATTACTTCTATTAATCCATCATTTATAAGAATTCTAGTTCCTACTGTAACTTCATCATATAAATTTTTATATGTAACTGATACTTTTGTATCATCTCCATCTATATCTTCATTTAATAAAGTAAATGTATCTCCTGCTTTTAAATTAGCCTCTCCTGTAGCAAATTTTCCTATTCTTATTTCTGGTCCTTTTGTATCAAGTAGCATTGCAACTGGCAATCCAACTGCTTCTCTTGCTTTTTTAAATGTTTCTATTCTAGAACTTTGTTCTTCATAGTCTCCATGAGAGAAGTTAAATCTAGCTACATTCATTCCTGCTTTTATTAATCCTTCCATCATCTTTTGTTCGTCTACTGCTGGTCCTAATGTACAAATAATTTTTGTTTTTCTTGGCATTTTAAATCAAATCCTTTCTCTCTATAAATATCATACTTTTTTATTATACCATACTAATCCTAAAATTGCTATAGTCCTAATCCTTATTTTTTCACTTTTAAATTAGTTTCTTTTTCTTCATTATATCTGTCAACAAAATATAGGGGTCTTCCTTTTGTTTCATAGAAGGCTCTTCCCAAGTATTCACCTATAACTCCAAGGAAAACAAGTTGAATACCTCCTAAGAATAATATAACAACCATTGTTGATGCATATCCGGGTACTTCTACTCCTGAAATTATTGTTTTTATAATAATATATATCATGTATATGAATCCAACTATAGAAACAATAATTCCTAAGATTGCAGACCATCTCAAAGGAGATGTTGTAAATGAAGTTATTCCATCTATTGATAAATCTACTAATTTTTTATAATTCCATTTTGTTTTTCCTGCTGCTCTAGGGTCTCTATCATAAAGAATTTCCTTTTTGTTATACCCTATCCAGCTAAATAATCCTTTTGTATACCTTTGTGATTCTCTAATTGATTTTAGTGCTTCTACACATCTTCTATCTAATAACCTAAAATCTCCAGTGTCTTTTTGTATTTGTATTTTTGTAAATGCTTGAAGTACTTTATAATACATTGTGGAAGTAAATTTCTTAAGCCATGTTTCTCCTTTTCTAGATTTTCTTTTAGCATATACATCATCATATCCCTCTTCCCAGTATTTTAACATTTCTGGTATTAATTCTGGTGGATCTTGAAGATCAGCATCTATTATAACAACAGCATCTCCTTTGCAATAGTCTAATCCTGCAATCATTGCTGTTTCTTTTCCAAAATTTCTTGACAAATTCAGATAACATACTCTTTTATCTTTTTGCCTTAACTCCTGCATAATTTTTAATGTATCATCTTTACTTCCATCATTTACCAATAATATTTCAAAATCATATTTTTCATTTTCGTCCATTAATTTTTTTAGTCTATCATATAGCATATTTAAAACTTCTTGTTCATTGTATGCTGGTACTAATATTGTTATTAATTTTTTTTCCATAAAAAATCTATCCCTTCTAAAAGATTTTCTTCTATTTTGCTATATATTATCACAATTAAAAGGAATAGTAAATATTACTTACTAATTTTTACATTATTAAGTAATTTATATGTTTTACAGATATTACACTCATTACAAAATTTTATCCTGTTTTCAAAAATAAGTTTAAGTGTATTTATAAATTCATCTTCTTTGTCTATAACATGAATCTCAATAGTTCTAGGAAGCATACTTAGTAAGGTATTTAATGCTATATCATTTGAAGAAAAAGATATGTCAGATAAGTATTTAGCATTTGATATATTTGTATCTTCATGAACAATATTTTTTTCATTATCTAATAAAACAGAGTCTCCATTCATATATATAAGGTGTAAAATCTCTGTCTTCGGTTCAGTGGAATTTACATATATTTTTAGAAGATTTATAAATTCTCTATATTCTTTTTCTATAATATACTTATTTACAGCCATATCTACCAAATTATCCATTATTTTTATATATTCGCCAATTCTAAAGTTCACAACTCCTTCTAAAATAATATTTTTATTATTTTTTATATATTTATATACATCTAAAAAAATGCTTTCCTTTATTTCTATTAAATCCTGAAGAATAAACTCATCACAATTTTCTATGATAATCTCTTTTTCAAATTCATCAAAATAAAAATAATTGATATTCAAAATTCTTTTTATAATTTTTTCTTGATAAAAAGAAATAATAGTATCTGTTATAATATTTGCTATAATATTTTCAAATTTTTCTTCATTATTTTCTTTGTAATGTACTATAACATTTTCGTATATTTTAAAAGACTTATTACAATAATATATATTAGGAAAATCTAATTTTGAAATTTTATTTAGTAGATATTCTATTATTTTTTCATTATCTGTCTTTATACAATATGATTTCATTTAGGATTATTCTCCTTTCTATATTTATTATTATCTACTAAATCTTTATTAGATATACATATTTTATTCTATTTTTTTTCAAATGTGATAAAGGACATATTTTTTTAATATGTCCTTCAAATAATATCTTCTATACCATTTGTTAAATTGTATACATTTTTGTACTGCATTTTTTCTAAAATTTTCTTTGCTTGTCTGCTTCTATTTCCAGAAGAGCAATATAAAATAATTTTTTGACTTTTATCTTTTACATAGTTTTCAATTTCATTTTCTATTAAATATAGTGGAATATTAATTGCACCATCTAAATGCTTTTCCTTGAACTCTTGACTACTTCTAACATCAATCAAAAAAACTTTTTCATTTTTCATCAAACTTTTAAGCATTTTATAATCTATTTCTCTTTCATCAAAACTTCTATATAAAATGTTTTTTATTTTTCTAAACATGTTTTCACTTCCTATCAAAAAGACATTATTAATATATAATACTAATAATGCCTTTTTTCTGTTATTCTTTGTTTTCTTTTTTGATATTTTCCTCAATCATTATTTTCTTTAATTTACCTTCATTAACAAATCCTAGAATAGTTACAACTGTTACAAATATAATAAGTCCTGCTGGTATTACTATTCTATTTATTGGATATTTTGTAATTGCAATAATACTTAAAAGTAATAATTCTGGTGCTCCTATAGATAAAATATATGTAAATAAAGTTTTTATAACTCCTAATTTTCTATATCTTATAGCCACAAATACAAGAATTATCGCTATGCTAATTCCAATTGTCCATGCATATGGTAATAATATACTTGATAATCTAATTTTAGGATTGTGTGTTATATTTATATCTTCTACTTTATTTTCAGTTCCATATTTTTCATTTATTTTATTATTTAATTCTTCTACTTTACTATTTAGTTCTTCACTTGTTCTATTGTCTTGTAAAGTTATAGAAACTGTATCTTCAAAAAGTTCTATTTCTTGAACAATAACTCTTTCATTTGGAAATACTTCTGAAACTATTTGTTTCATATCTTTCATATTAAAAGTTTTTCCTATAAAGACATCTATTTCAACATTTTTGCTATATATTAAATCTGCTTTTAGACCAGTTGTAGAAATTATTACTATTCCTGCAATTATAATACAAATCAAAATTGCATATATTATTTTTTTCATTTATTTACTCATCCTTTCATGGTTATATACTTATTTTTTATTGTTAATACTGTTTAATAATAGAAATCTTGTAACAACTGCATTATAAATACCAATTAGCAATATTCCCCAGAATATTACAGTTCCAAAGCTATATGCTGGAAGCCATGTAGAAAAACATAGTACAATTCCTATAATTATAGAAGGAACTAAAACAAGTATCACTGATAATATAGATTTATTATACTCTTTTTTGTATTCTACTATATTTTTTTCTATTTTCCTTAAATTATTTAGTATATAAACTAAAACAATATAATTTATAACTATAGCTATTCCAATTCCAAAAATTCCTTCAATTGTAAGTACAACATTTGCATATCTTATTAAAATCATAAACAAAGCAATATAACCAATATAAGAAATTGCAGATAATAATCCTAATTTCTTGTATTTTATAATTAAGAATAATAAAGCTACTAATATTACAGCACCTACTACTATTGCAGGAATTAAAAGATTATCCATTGATAAATCTGACTTTATATATCTATTTTGGTCAACAGTATATTCAATTGGTATTGTTCCGTCATTTAATAAAATAGCTATATTTGATGCTTGTTGTAAATACGAATTTAATGTTTCATTATCTGTTGAAGTTCCCATCGTTAATGATAATACACCATTTGCTAATTCTTCTGAAAAGCTTGTCTCTATTAAAGGACTATCATCAATATTTATAGAAACTTTTTTAGAAGTATCATTTCCTTCTTCATCTTCAGATTCCACATAAGTATTGCTTATCTCTTTTAATTTTTCGATAGAATCATCTTTAAAATTAAAATTTAAATATACAGTTGTTCCTGTTGCTGTAGTAGAACTAGAATTAGAATATCCGACTTGTACATTTTCCAAGTTTGAATTATCTAAAAGCACATTACCGTCTTCATCCTCTATTGTAAATACACCTTTTGTATATAAAAACTGTATTGCTGTATCTGTCATGTCATCTTCTGGAATTTGAACAGTAATAGTTCCATCACTTTCATTTAATCTTATTAAATATTCAGATATATTTAATGATTTTAATCTATTTTCAATAACATTTTTTGTTTTTTTATAGTTTTCTGTAGTTAATATATCTTCACTATTAACTGGTACTTCTTCTTTTGAGCCATCTTCTGCTTCAGTATCTACTTTATTTCCATCTTTATCATAATATATTGTTTCTTTTTCATCACTTACATTTATGCTTATTGCTCTATATCCGGCTAAATCCATCCCTAATTTATATTCTGGCAATATATTTTTCATAAATTTTGTATCTTGAACAAACAATCCCACAAAAGAAATTATTGATACTAATATAATTATTAATGTTGCTAATATTATTTTTAATCTTCTATCCATCTTTTTATTCCTTTCCTATAACAATTTAGTGTCATTTATAATAAGTTCAAACCATATATCTAAATATTTTGCTGCATGTTTACTCATCATAGTTCTTTCCATAAATATTTCAAAATAATCTAAAACTGGTGAAATATTTGTATCGATTGTTAAATTTAAACTTGCTTTTCTTTCTTCTTTACTTATCATAAATTCTGCATTTGTAACTGCATAATTAACCTTATCATGTTTATCAAATGTTGATATATTTTTATTTACTACCCTAGACCTATGCACATCTGACTTGTCTGCTAATATAAGTGCTGCTGATATATCACTAACAGCTGTACCTGTTTGTTCATCATGGTTTCCTATAGCCATCATAATTTCTGTTCTTTTTTGTTCATCCATTCCCATACCTTTTAGAATTTGATATGCAAGTATTGCTCCTGTATGTGCATGGTCAACTCTATTTACACAATTTCCTATATCATGCATATATCCAGCAATTCTAGCTAGTTCAATTCTCTCTTCTGGATATCCTAATGTTTCTAATACCTTAGCTGCTCTATCAGCAACCATAGTTACATGTCTTACAGAATGCTCTGTATACCCTAAAGCATTTAATTGTTTTTGTGAACCTTCAACTAAAGCTTTTACTTCAATATTATTTCTAACGTCATCATAAGTTATCATTATTTATGTTCCTTTCATAAAATGCTATTTTATTCTTAAATCAATTACTATATGATTTTATATTAAAATTCCAAAAATATCAACTATTTTTGGAATTTTTTGCTAAATTTGATATTAAATTTTACACTTCATCCTTTGATGTGTTTATTTTTAATGCTTTAAATATTTCTACGATTACCAATGGCAATAGTATTAATCCTATTATTTCTAAAACATTTCCAATTGGTAATATAGGAATACTGAATAAATGTCTTAGAGTTGGAACAAATAGTATTACAAGCATTAATGCTGCTGATACTCCAATTGCACCAAGTAATATTTTGTTATTAAATGGATTTGTTTTAAATATTGATTTTTTGTTATTTCTAATATTAAATACATGTACTAATTCTGAAAATGCTAATGTTACAAATGCCATTGTTTGACCAATTTCTACTT
>CALXQG010000053.1 GCA_944390515.1 uncultured Clostridia bacterium | reverse complement strand
TGTAGATGATGTAACTAAAATGTATGATTATTATGAACAAATTATTGAGAAATTAAAAGAGAAGATAGAAGAAAACTAATTGAACAGTGACAATAAATAAAATTAATAGAAAAATTTATAAAAATAAGCTATTTTAAGAAAGGAGTTTATTATGAAAGAGATAATAATTGCTTCAGAAAACAAAGGGAAAATAGAAGAGGCTAAGCAAATATTAGTTGATTTCAAAATTATACCTATTAATGAATTAGGTATAAATATTGAAGTAGAAGAAGATCAAAATACATTTAAAGGCAATGCTATAAAAAAAGCAGAAACAATATCCAAAGAACTTAATGGAAAAATGTGTATTGCTGATGATTCAGGAATAGAAATAGAATATTTAGATGGCTTTCCAGGAGTATTTACAAAAAGGTGGCATAAAGGTACGGATAGAGAAAGAAATTTAGCAATAATAGACAAATTAAAGGGAGTTCCAAAAGAAAAAAGAAAAATAAGATTTGTAACAGCTATTGCTTTATCAAATGGAAATAATTCAATATGTAAAGAAGGAATTATAGAAGGATATGTAGCGGAGACAGTTAGAGGAGAAAATGGATTTGGTTTTGATGAAATATTTAAATTAGAAAATGGAAAAACTTTAGCAGAACTAACAAAAGAAGAAAAAAATGAATTAAGTGCAAGAAGAATAGCTTTAGAAAAATTAAAGCAAGAATTAGAATAAAAGAACATTAAAAAAATGTAAGGAGAGAAAGTTTAATGAAGATATTAATGGGAACAAAAAATCCTGGAAAAATAGAAGGAGCAAAAGAAGCATTTGAAAAATATTTTGATAATGTTGAAATAGAAGGGATTGCTGTAGATTCAGAAGTAGGAAATCAGCCATTTAATCAAGAAATATTGCAAGGAGCAAAAAATAGAGTTAAAAACTTAAAAAAATATGCAGCAGAAAATCAAATAAAAGCAGATTACTATATATCAAGTGAGGCAGGAATTACAAATTCATTAGGAGAATGGATTGCTATTAATTGTGCTGTTATAGAAGATGAAAATGGACTTCAAAGTGTTGGAACTAGCCAAGGATACCCAATACCTGACCAATATATAGAAGAGATAAAAGAATTAGACCTTGGAAAGGTAATGGATAAGCTATTTAGCGGAAAAGAACTAAATAAAGGAAAAGGTGGTATAAGTTATTTAACCAAAAATGAAGTTTCAAGAATAGACTTAACCAAAAATGCTTTTGTAATGGCATTAATTAAGTATATAAATGGAAATATTTGGAGATAAAATAGACAAAAAACTAAAAATTTTTAATTAGGGGGTAGATATGATGAATTTAAAAGAAAATATAGAAAAATATAAACCATATAATGAGCAAGAAGAAAAAGATAAGGAAACAATATTAAAATATATTAATACATTTGATGATGTGCTTACCAGAAACAATGAATTTGGACATTTTACAGCTTCATCATGGGTAGTAAATAAAAATAGAACAAAAGTATTAATGATATACCATAACATATATAAATCTTGGGCATGGACAGGTGGACATGCTGATGGCGAATCAGATTTGTTAGGTACAGCAATTAGAGAATTAAAAGAGGAAACAGGAGTAGAAAATGTAAAAGTACTTTCAAATGATATTTTTTCATTAGAAATTATATGTGTAAATGGACATATAAAAAGAGGAAAATATGTGTCTTCTCATGTACACTTAAACTTAACATATCTTTTTGAAGTTGATGAAGAAGAAATACTAAAAATTAAACAAGATGAAAATAGTGGTGTAAAATGGATTAATATAGAAGATATAGAAAAGGTAGTTAATGAAAAGTGGATGATTGAAAATGTTTACAAAAAGTTAAATGAGAAGTTAGAAAAACATATATTTTAAAAATTAGTATAAAAAATATAAAACGAGCCTATTATAAAATAAAAGGAGAGTTAAAATTTATGTGTACTTGTATCAATTTAAAAACAAAAGATAATTATTTTGGAAGAAATTTAGATTTAGAATATAGATTTAATGAAAAAGTAGTAATTACACCAAGAAATTATGAATTTAAGCTAAAAAATAAAGAGATAATAAACACAAAATACTCTATAATAGGCATGGCAACAGTATTTAATGATTATCCTTTATACGCAGAAGCTACAAATGAAAAGGGATTATCAATGGCAGGGTTATACTTTCCAAAAAATGCTTACTTTTTTGAACCTATTAATTCAAAGTTAAATTTGACACCATATGAGCTTATTCCATATTTTTTAGGTATGTACTCAAAGGTTGCAGAAATAAAAGAGTTACTTGGGAAATTAAATATTACCAATATACCATTTTCAGAAGGATTACCTGTAACAGACTTGCACTGGATGATATATGATGGGGAAGATTGTATTGTAATAGAGCAAACAAAAACAGGATTAAATGTATATGAAAATCCGATAGGTGTACTTACAAATAATCCACCTTTTAATTATCATATTACAAATATAAATAATTATATAAATTTAACTCCGGAGAATAAAGAAAATAGATTCTCAAGTGAGATAGATTTGGAACATTATGGACAAGGAATGGGAGCAATTGGTTTACCAGGAGATAATTCGCCATCATCAAGATTTGTAAGAGCAGCATTTAATAAATTAAATTCAATTTGTAAAGATGATGAAGTAAGTTCTGTTACACAGTTTTTCCATATTTTAGACTCTGTTGCAATGGTTCAAGGAACTACAAGAACTAGAGAAGGTAAGAATGATATAACAACATATTCATGTTGTATTAATATTACAAAAGGAATTTATTATTATAAAACATATACGAACAATCAAATTACTGCTATAAAAATGACAGAAAAAGAAAAAAGTAAAAAGGATTTATCTATATATAATTTAATGGAAGAACAACAAATAAGATATGTAAATATAGAAGAATAAATTAAAGCTTGGAGGAAATTAAATGACAAAGTTATTAATAAAGTTATTTATTAAAGATAAAGAAAATGTAGAAAATCAGAGTGTAAGAGGAAAATATGCTTTGTTATCTAGTATAACAGGTATAGTAGTAAATATTTTACTCTCTGTATTTAAACTAGTAATAGGGCTATTTGCGAATTCTATGTCAATTATATCAGATGCATTAAACAATGTATCTGATGCTGGTTCATCAATTGTAACAATGATAGGATTCAAAATGTCACAAAAAAAGGTAGATGCAGAACATCCATGGGGACATGGAAGAATGGAATATATAACAGCGTTTTTTGTAGATATCTTAATTCTATTAGTAGGGTTCGAATTGTTACAGAGTTCTGTAGATAAAATATTACATCCAGAATTACCTACAATAAATAACATAACGATTATATTATTAGTTGTAGCTATACTTGCAAAATTATGGCTATTTGTATTTTACAAGAAAATTGCAAAGACTATAAACTCTGCTGCGATAAAAGGCACTGCATATGATAGTATATCAGACTCGATATCAACTCTTGCAGTTCTTATCTCTGCACTTGTTGCAAAATATGCAGGGATTTCAATAGATGGATATGTTAGCTTATTAGTATCAGGCTTTATTCTAATTACAGGTTGCAAAGCTATGAAAGAAATAATAGATTTGTTATTAGGTCAAAAGCCAGACCCAGAGTTTGTAAATCAAATTAGAGAATTTGCTTTAAAATATGACACTATAGAAGGAATACATGATATAATGGTTCACGATTACGGACCAGGCAGGAAAATAGTATCATTCCATGCGGAAGTTCCATCAAATTCAGATATTTGCAGAGCACATGATATTATAGATGAAATGGAACAAGATATTTTTAATAAATTTAGTTGCATAACAACAATACATATGGATCCAATTGTAGTAGATAATGAGGAAATAAATGAAATGAAAAAATTAACTGAAGAAATAGTTAAAAATATAAATCCAGAATTCACTATTCATGATTTTAGAATGACTGATGGAGGAGAAAGAATCAATTTGATTTTTGATCTAGTTTTGACTCCAGACAAAAACATAAATGTAGATGAAGTAGTAGACAAAATAAAAGAAGAGATACATAAAAAAGATGCAAAATATCACGCTGTTGTTAAGCCAGAATATTCATTTGTATAAGAAATGGTGCAAATGGTACAGACCTAAATGCGCTAATTTTAAGAATTAACTCTTTTAATTTATGATAAAAAAGGAAACAAATAATAAATATAAATATTACAACAATATTACAAATATATTACATTTTAATTACAAATACAAAAAGCTATTGAAAAAAGCACACTACTAGTGTAAAATGAAATTACACAGATAGTGTGCTTTTAATAATTTTATAAAGATTAAAACAAAGGAGAGAAAGAAATATGCTAAAAAGAAGCAAAGAAATTAAAAAATGCCAAAAAGGAATAACATTAGTAGCATTAGTAATAACAATAGTAATTCTAATAATTCTAGCAACAGTAACAATAAACATGGCTTTTGGAGAAAACGGACTAGTAAAATATGCAGAAGAGGCAAGAGATAAAACAGCAAATTCAACAATAGCAGAAGCAGAAGGAATAAATAGTATGGTAGACCAATTTGCAAATGTAATGGCAGAAGACAGTGAAATACCATTACCAGATCCATATGTAGATAGTGTATTGTCAACAGCACCAAAGTTAAGTGATGGAATGACACCAGTAAAATATGAAGAAGGAATAGGCTGGGTAAAGACAAATGAATATGATAGTAGTTGGTATAATTATGCAAATAAGGAATGGGCAAATATAGTATTAGGAGATGCAACATTTATAGAAAGTGGAGACAAAGAAATACTAGATGAAGAAAAAGCATATAGTATGTTAGTATGGATACCAAGATATGCATATCAAATAACAAGTGGATATCATCAAAGTGGAACAGAAATAAATCCAAGTGATGGAACAACAGGAGCAGGAAATATAAATATAGTATTTATAGATACAGAAAATAAGAACAAAGAAGGAACAACAACATATAGTGAATCATATCCAAAATATGCAACAGGAAGTGGAATGGAAGATTATGTAGTACATCCAGCATTTAACTATGGAGGGACAAAATTAAGTGGATTCTGGGTAGGAAAGTATGAAACAAGTAATACAGATTGTACAACTGACAAATCTACAGGAGAATATGATGGAATAGATAAAACAGTAACAATAAAAGCAAACGTAACAAGTTGGAGAAGCATTACAATAAGCAATATATTCACAGTGTGTACTGATATGAATAATAGTAGCAACGCATATGGATTAAGTACAGATGATAATATAGTAGACCCACATATGATGAAGAATAGTGAATGGGGAGCAGTAGCATATTTAAGTCAAAATGCAATATATGGAAAAGGAAGTGAAGTATGGATAAATCCAAATAGTAACTATATAACAGGGCAAGCAGGAGGCAGTGTAAGTGCACCAGAAGCAACAAGTGCAAATGCATACAATACAAGTAATGGACAACAAGCAAGTACTACTGGAAATATAACGGGAATATATGATATGAGTGGAGGTACGTGGGAATATATAGCATCATATGTAAATAACTCATATGTAAATAATTATGAAAGTACATTAGCAAGTACACCAAGCAAGTATAAAGATGTGTATAGCGTAGGAAGTAGTGATAGCTATGAATTTAATTATGCAGTAGCGACACCAGACAAGGGACATTATGGTGATACTATATGGGAAACATCAGGAAATACAGGAAGTCCATGGACACATTCATGGTACAGTGATTACTCGAGTTTTCCAAATATTAATAGTTTGTTCTTTATTCGTGGAGGTGTTTACGCCTATGGTTCTCCTGCAGGAGTGTTCACCTTTAATTGTACAAATGGATACTCAAATGGTGATGTTACTTTCCGCGTGGTACTGCCTGTGCTTTAATAATATAATTTTACAGCCAACTATACAAGTTGGCTAATTTTTTTACTCATCATGTTATCAATATCAGAATAGTATGATGATAATTCCCTTTTTCTTAAAAATTCCTAAAAAAGCTTTTCTTTTTTAGGAATATATTATATAATAAATGAGTAATTTTATATGTAACATTATAAATATTAGTATTTATAACAGAGGAGAGTGTTATCATGGAAAGAGACGATGATAAAACAAAATTATACAAAATAAAAGGCCAAAATAATAAAGGCAAAACTGAAAAAGAAAAACACAAGAAAAATTCAGAGGATGATACAAAATTGTACAAGGAAAATAAAAAAGGAAAAAACAAAACAACCAAAACAAAGAAGAAACATCCAAAACTTAGAATGTTTATAAAAATCTTCTTTATTATATTAATACTATTATGTCTAGCAGGAGTAGGAGTTTTTGCAGCAATATTCTTTGGCGATACATGGGAAATGACAGAAGAAGATTTAGTTATTAAAATGCAAAATTCTTTTACATATGATAAAGATGGAAAACAATTGCATGAATTAAGTGGAGAAGAAAATAGAAAAATTATACCATTATCAGAAATGGGACAATATCTTCCAAAAGCATATGTTGCAATAGAAGATGAGAGGTTTTATAAACATAGTGGAATTGATTTATATAGAACAGCAGGAGCTATATTTACATATATAACACATGGAGGACAATCGTCTTTTGGTGGAAGTACAATTACTCAGCAGTTAGTTAAAAACCTAATGGATGATGATGATGATAGCATAGCTAGAAAGATTCGTGAATGGTCTCGTGCGTACAAAGTGGAAAAAATGTTATCAAAAAGTCAAATTTTAGAGTTATACCTAAATGAAATTTTTATGGGTGGAACTGTATATGGAGTAGAAAGTGGTGCTAAGTATTATTTCAGCAAATCTGCAAAAGATTTAAGTTTGGCAGAATCTGCATTTTTGGCTGGAATTAATGATTCACCTAATTATTACAATCCATTTGGAGAAGAAGATAAAACAGAAACAATTAAAAATAAAACTAAATTAGTTTTAAGTAAAATGCTAGAAGTAAAAGATGAAAACGGAAATACATTTATAACACAAGAAGAATATGATAAAGCTGTTGCAGAAGTAGATGAAGGATTAAAATTCAAGCAGGGTGATTTTTCAGAAAGGTCTGATTTATCTTTCTTAGAGGTAGATGCAATAAAACAAGTCGTAGAAGATTTGATGGAAAAATATGATATAGATAAAAAGGCAGCAGAGGATAGAGTATATAATAATGGATACAAAATATATACAACTCAAGATAATGATATACAAGACAGGATGGAAGAAGAATACCTTAAAGATAAATACCTTAAAGATGCAACAACAGAAAACGGAAAGAAATATAACAGACATACTCAATCTGGAATGGTTATAATGGACCACACAAATGGTCAAGTAGTAGGATGTGTAGGAGGTCTAGGAGATGATTCTCCAACATATGGATATAATAGAGCAACAGGTGAAGAAGGAAGGCAAACAGGTTCAGCTATGAAACCAATAGCAGCTATTGCTCCAGCATTAGAGGAAAATGTTATAACAGCAGCAACAGTATATGATGATTCTGCAACAACATTTGGAGATATAAATATACATAATTCATATAGTGGAGGAAAGGGATTAATTACAGTAAGAAAAGCGATAGAAATTTCTTCAAATATTGTTAATGTTAAAGTACTTATGGATGTAGGAACTAGCAAAGGTGTAGAGTTTTTAAATGAGTTAGGAATGACACAATTTACGAAAGAAGATGATGCAATGCCTACTTTAGCTCTTGGAGGTTCAACCCATGGAGCATCTCCACTACAAATGGCAGCTGCATATGCAATGATTGCAAATAAAGGAGAATATATTGAACCAACATTCTATACTAAAGTTGAAGATTCAAATGGAAACACTATACTAGAAGCTACTCAAGAAAAGAAAAGAGTAATGACTGAAGGAAATGCATATATATTATCAAGTATATTAAAATCTCCTGTAACAGGTTCAGGAGGAACAGCATATTTATGTGCAATCTCAGGAATGGATGTAGCAGCTAAAACAGGTACAA
>CALXQG010000052.1 GCA_944390515.1 uncultured Clostridia bacterium | reverse complement strand
GGAGATTATGCAAGTGTAACAATACAAGATAAAATAGCACCAACAATAAGTAATATAACAACAAATGTGACATATAACAGTATAACAGTACAAGTAACTGCAGCAGATGCACAAAGTGGAATAGCAACATACACATATACAATAAATGGAGGAAGTCAAACAAGCACAACATCAGCAAGTCATACATTTAGTGGATTAAGTGGAAGTACAAGCTATTCTATACAAGTAAAAGTAACAGATAGAGCAGGACATGTAACAACAGAAACAAAAACAATAAGTACAGCGGAAGATCCAAATTCAATAACTAAAGTATTAAAAGCAGGAGATTATGTAACATATCCATCACCAAGTGGAAATTTAGCATGTAGAGTACTATATGATAGTTCATCAGGATATGGAGTGCAATTAATAACAAGTGATACAGTAACAGATAGCTATACATTAGGAAGTAGTAATTTTACAACATCGATGAATATATATAATAATGTAATAAGTACATTAAATAGCGCAGTAAGTAGTTATAATAATAGCACATATAGTACAGTAAGATGTGTAGGAAGCGTGCCAAATAATCCAAGTCAAGATAGTGCAGGATATCACACAACACAATTTGGTTCAAGTTATGATGGACAATTAAAAGATACAGATACGAATTATGTAACAGACTATAATCAAATGGGAACATTAGAAATAAGAAACATAGGCAAATATTATTGGTTGGCATCGCGCTATGTGGACTCTTACTCTAGCTACTCGAACTTCTTTGTACGCATTGTGTACTCTAGTGGGAGTCTCTTCAACAACCGCTTGTGCCGTGTGAATCCTAGCGGTGACACCTATGCCAATAGCAATTCGAGCGGTCTTCGCCCAGTGTTTACTCTGAAATCTGGTATCAAAGTAACAGGAGGAAATGGTACGTCTAGCTCACCATACACTTTAGGAGTATAGGTTAAGAGTAGAGGAAAGCTTACGAGGGCCTCAGGTCCTCGCAAGAATGCCGGCCTCGGTCGGCCTAGTGAAAAAGTTATCAACATTATTAGAAGAAATGTGGATAACTTTTTTCTATACTTCCTCTAGCAATATGTGTTAAAATGGTGTATAATATCCTATACAAAAAATGTATGAGGAGTTATGGAAAATATAAATGCATCAAATAGAAATTGTAGGAATGAGGAAAAATAGAGATTTAAAAATTGTTTTTACAATAATTGTATTAGCAATCATAGGTATAATAATTTCAATAGGTGTTATATTGTTAAATAAAACCAAGCTAAACCAAGAGAATGAGTTAGAAGAAGTATCTGCTGAAGCAATTAATATTTTAGTAGAACAAAATGTTATTAGTT
Source organism: uncultured Clostridia bacterium (assembly GCA_944390515.1). Lineage (GTDB taxonomy): Bacteria > Bacillota > Clostridia > TANB77 > CAG-508 > CALXVA01. The sequence continues at coordinate 7,735 of CALXQG010000052.1, read as the reverse complement.
ATACTGAAAATAGTGGAGATACAAATAATAAAAATCAAAATCAAGAATTTGTAAACACAATTTCTAACATATATAACCTAAATAAAACAAAAACAGTATATTTGACTTTTGATGATGGGCCTACTAAAGAAGTAACACCATACATATTGGATACACTAAATAAATATAATGTAAAAGCAACCTTTTTTGTATTAGGAACAAGAGTTGTGATGAATCCAGACATACTAAAAAGAGAATACAATGAGGGACACTATATTGCAAATCATGGTTATTCTCATAAATATAGTTCGATATATAAAAATGCTGATTCTGTATTAGATGAGTATAACAGAACAGAAAATGCAATAAGAAATGCATTAGGAACAGACTATTCTAGCAATTTGTTTAGATTTCCAGGAGGTTCACATGGAGGTCCATATGAAAAGATAAAGAAAGAGGCTAGAAAAAAATTAACTGATAATGGTATTGCATTTATGGATTGGAGTGCTTTAACATATGATGCAGAAGGAGCAAAAACACCAGAAGATATAGTAAAAAATCTGAAAAATACTATTAATGGTTGGAATAATGTTGTTATTCTAATGCATGATGCAGCAGATAAAAAGATTACATATGAAAGTTTAGACGATGTAATAGAGTATTTACAAAAAGAGGGATATGCATTTAAAAACATATATGATATAATGTGAAAGAAAAAAGGAGAATACTATGTATGATGTAGTTATAATTGGTGCTGGACCAGCTGGAATTTCAGCAGCAATATATTTAAAAAGAGCCAAGAAAAATGTTTTGATAATATCTAAAAAAGAAAGTGCTTTAAAAAAGGCTGAAAAAATAGAGAATTATTATGGAATTGAAAGCATTTCTGGAAAGGATTTATTTGACATAGGTATTAAACAGGCAGAAAAGCTACAAATACCGATTGAAGATGATGAGGTAACAAATATTTCATATGATAGTAATTTTGTTGTAACAACAGTAAATAGAATGTATGAAGCTAAATTTGTTATTCTAGCTACTGGTACTAATAGGATGGTGCCACAGATAAAAGGTATAAGAGAGTTTGAAGGAAAGGGTGTAAGCTATTGTGCAATATGTGATGCTTTCTTCTACAGAAATAAAGAGGTTGTAGTTATTGGAAATGGAAATTATGCAATACATGAGGCACAACAATTAAAGCCTGTTGCAAAGTCTGTTACTATATTAACTGATGGAAAGAAAATGGTAGAAAACAGAGATGTATCTGATTTTGAAGTTGACGAAACACCTATTAGAGAATTTAGGGGAGGAAATGTAATTGAAGAGATAGAGTTTGATGATAATTCAGCTAAAAAAGTAGATGGAGTATTTATTGCTATTGGTACAGCTTCTAGTGCAGATTTGGCAAAGAAAATAGGGGCGATTGTTAAAAACAATAACATTGTAGTAAATGAAAATATGGAGACAAATGTTAAAGGGTTATATGCTTGTGGAGATTGTACTGGTGGATTACTACAAGTAAATAAAGCTGTATATGAAGGAGCAAAAGCAGCAATGAGTATTATTTCAAATAGATTTTAAAAATATGTATAAAATAGGTTTATAGGTATATCCTTATATAGAAAAATCTAAATAATATAGTAGGAGGAAAGTTATGTCAGTTATAAATTTGAATGAAAGTAATTTTGAAGAAGAGGTTATAAAATCAGAAAAAACAGTTTTAATAGACTTTTGGGCTAGTTGGTGTGGACCTTGTAGAATGATGTCACCCGTAATAGATAAAATTGCAGAAGACATGAAAGATCAAGTTAAAGTTTGCAAAATTAATATTGATGAAGAACAAAGTTTGGCTGTAAAGTATAATGTTATGAGTATTCCAACATTTATAGTTTTCAAAAATGGTAAAGAAGAGGCTCGTAGTATTGGTGTACAAGATGAGGCAGAAATTGTAAATATGTTAAAATAATATTTATATGAAAACCATATAAATATATATGAAATTTAATATATAACTTTTTGTATAATAATATAAATATTTTGTATAATATGAAAAAATATATATTGATAAAATGATAAAATTATGTCGAAAAAAGTAGAATAATTGAGACTTTTTGACATAATTTTTTTGTTTAGGAGGGAATTATATAATGAGTGAATTACAAAATAGAAGATATAAAGAGGTAGAACCAATAGAGACAGTAAATAAATTAAAAGGATTGTTAGAAAGATTAGGAATTGAAGTGGAGGAAAAGTGGTCAAATAAAAGCAGTGTTGGAACTTATTCATTAAGGATATGTATTAAAGGAACAGATATTGGGCAAAACGGAAAAGGAATGACAAAGGAATTTGCTATGGCAAGTGGATATGCAGAATTTTTTGAAAGACTTCAAAACGGAATGTTTAGGTTTAGAATGGAAAAGCCAACAGAGGAGTTACCTTTTGTAAATGCTCCTGATGAAAAGCATTTGAATGTAGAAGAGTTAATGAAAACAAAAAATAGTTTTCTTGAAGATATATTAGAGAAAAATGGCATGAAAGAAAAGCCAAAAGAAGAAAAGATAAATTATTTAAAAAATATGTTAAAAGAAGAATACAACTATTTACCATATTATAGTATGAAAAACAAAGATCTTGAATATATACCAGACAGATTATTTAGCTATTTGTATGATACAAACGGAATGTGTGCAGGAAATTCTAAAGAGGAAGCATTAATAGAAGGAATATCTGAAATATTAGAAAGATATGCAGGTATTAAGATTTTTAAAGAGAAAATAACTTTGCCAGAAATTCCAATGTGGTATATAGAAAAATTTCCAAAAGTCAAGAATATGGTTGAAAAATTAAGACAAAATGAGCAATATTATTTTAAAATGATAGACTGTTCTTTTGGAGGAAAATATCCAGTCGCAGGATTATACATTATTGAAAAAAATACAGGAAGATTTGGATTTAAAATGGGAGCACACCCAGATTATGGAATAGCAATGGAAAGATGTTTTACAGAAGCAGCACAAGGACGAGATATATATGAGTATGCAGAAACATGCTTATTTGATTTTTATGATGGAGAAGATAGTAAAAACAGAAGTTTAACAGATTTTATTTTTGCAGATTTCGCTTCTGTTCCATATCAAGTAATAGGTGAAAAGGTAGATTATGAATTTACAGAAATGCCAGATGTATCTAATTTAGATAATAAGACTATTTTGAAAAACATGATAGATAATTTGCTAAAAGAAGGAAGAGATGTACTAATAAGAGATGTATCTGTTTTAGGATTTCCATCATTTAGTATAGCAATTCCAGGAATGAGTGAAATTAGTTTTGATCCAAGTGCAAAATATTTTAGCATATTTACTACAATGCAAGAGTTGATGAAGGACTTAAAAAGCATAAATAAATCTAATTTGAAAGAAGTCATAAAAATGATGGAAGTAATAGTAAATGAGATAGGGTATGGTAAATTGTCTATTTTAATTAGCTTAAAAGATATAAGTATACTTCCATGTGAGCAAATAGGAAATGGAGCAAAATATTTTTTAGGAATCCTATATATAATGAATGAAGAATATGAAAAAGCTGCAAAACTATTTGAAGATTTAAGTTTTTTAGTAGATAACATTGTACAAAATCCACTAGAAAAGATAATGATTAAGGCAGTATATTATTATGCTTCTGCAATGGATAAGCTAAAAGAACATAGTAAAGCAATGTATTATATAAAACTTTTATTTGACCACGAAATAGCAAATTGTATAGACGAAAGTTTTAAGGATAGAGATAACATACTTGTAAATCATTTTGGAATAACTGAAGATGATTATGTTGATAATGATGATAGTTTCTATATGGCATTTATGAAAAAGTTTAGAGAAGCACAAAGAGATAATCCAATTGACCAGATGAAAATATGTGAGTTGTAAGCCGTTGACAAAATGGGAAGATAATAATAAAATTAATACAAATAATTTTATTAAGAGGTGCACAATAAAATGAGTGAACAAGAAGAAATAGGAAGATATGTACATATTTTATCAAGACAAATAAAAAGAAAAATAGATGAAGTTGTTGCAAAATATGATGTAACATCAGTACAATGTGCAATATTAGGATACATTTACGAAGCGAGCCAAGATAAAGAAGTATATGCTAAGGATATAGAAAATAAATTTAATATGAGAAGAGCAACTGTAGCCGAAATATTATCTTTAATGGAGAAAAATGGATTAATAGAAAGAATGGCTAATAAGCAGGATGCTAGACTAAAAAAGATAATTTTAAAAGAAAAATCTTTGGAAATAAAAAATAAGGTTAAAGAAGAAATTTCAAAAGTTGAGAAAGAGATACAACAAGGGATTTCTAAGGAAGAGATGGACATATTTAAAAAAGTTATACAAAAAATGTCTAAAAATATTTAAGTCGGGAAATGAGATTGTCTCATTTTCCCACTTACCATAAATTAATAATACAGTGGAGTACTTTTTCGTCATTGCTTTTTATAACTACACAATGTTTGCCATTATTAAACGAATATTTACACTTAGAAATATCACCTAGTCTAATTGCTGTTTTATACATTATTTCTATATTATTTAATTCTTCTTGGTTATAAATATTTTCAGGCAATGTTTCATAGGCTAAATCAAGATAATTTAGATTATGCATATGTTTATTTACATCTATATCCCTTCTTTGAGTTGCATAAATGTATTCATTTGAATATGTTTCTGGTTCTTTTAATTTTTTAAATTCAAAATTGGGCATAACTGTTTTGGTTTCAGGTATGTATTTTTCTACTATTTCATCTGTTATTCTAGTTATACTTTGTGTATCTATATTAGTTAAAGTCCATTTGGTTGTTGCAATACATACCACTTCATTATTACTATCAATAATTTCAAAATCACGTAATGTAGTTACTTTTGTAGCTTCTCTAGCCCAAGTTTTAATTGTGATTTGCTCTCCATAGCGTAACCTTCTAATAATTGTAACTCTCCAATTGAGTTGTACCCATGACAAATGAGTTAAGGGAATCTCTCTAATTCCCAAACCTGCCTCATCTGAATGCATACATGCTACATTTTCAAGAAGCGATAATATGCCCTTATTTGTTACATATGCATTAGCATTTACTTTACTTATATCTACTCTAGTTTTATGTTCATAAATCAAATAAATCTACCTCCTATGACATCATTTTTTCTAATACCTCGTAAATTTTAGGATATAATTTTTTTATATTTATAGGTTTCATATCTTTTCCAACAATTGCATGAACAGTATAGCCTATATTAATAGGTTTTTCCATATTATGCTCATTAAATACTTCATATGAAAACACAACCCTTGCTGGAGTAAGTTTACTGACTGTTGCAGTTACTATTAGGTTATCATCATAATATGCAGGACTGTAGTATTTGCAATTAAGTTCAACAAGAGGAGTCATAATACCCAACTCTTCCATTTTAGAATAAGGGAAACCAGCCTGTTTTGATAAATCTGTTCTAGCAAGTTCATACCATATAGGATATACAGAATGATGTACAATTCCCATTTTGTCTGTTTCTGCATATCTAACATTTACTTTACTTTTTGAAATCATTTCAATTACACATCCTTTCCAAATAAAACACAAAAAATATTATATCACAAAAATATATTTTTTTACATAGTTTGTTTTATTAATTTATGTGTTGTAAAAAAGATATAACTGTGATAAAATTTGAAAAGTGGCGCGAATGGGACAGGCCTAAATGCGCCAATTAAAGTTAAATAGGGGAAAAGAAAAAATGAGTAAAAAGGTATATATACCAATATTGATATTAATTATAATATTACAGATATTGATTGGAATATATGTTGGTAGCAAAAAACAAAATTTACATATTGATGAAGCATATTCATATGGCTTAATGAATTATGACAAGATAAATATTACAGATAATGAAGATTTTTTTAACAACTGGCATGATAAAGAATATTTTTTAGATTATTTAGAGGTAAATTCAGATGAAGTAACAGATTTAAAGCCAGTATATGAAAATCAAAAAAACGATGTTCATCCACCACTATATTACTTATTACTAAGAATTGCTGCTACTTTTACAGTAGATAATTTTACTATGTGGACAGGTATTATATTAAACATAATAATACTTGGAATAGCAAGCATAATACTATTTGCAGTTTCCAAAAAAGTTTTCAACTCTCCTTTATGGGCTTTGCTTGTAACAGGAATATATGCTATTTCAATGGCATTAATGGAAACAACTTTATATATAAGGATGTATGCATTGTCAACATTAAATATATTACTATATACATTAATTACAATAAAAATTGAGGAAAAACAAGATAACGGAAAAATAGATTTAAAAGATATGATAGCTACAGGTATAATTCTGCTAGTAGGGGGATTAACACACTATTATTTCTTTATTTATGTATTTGGAACTTACATATTTATTTTAATTAAGCATATGAGAAGAAAAGAGCACAAATTTATTTTGAAATATACATTAACACTAGCAATTTCAGCAGTTATATATCTTTTAATATTTCCATATGCAATAAATCATATATTTTGTGGATATAGAGGAATTGATGCAATTCAACCAGTTACTTTAAATAATATAATAGAATGGTTTCAAATATATGCAAACGAAATAAATAAATATATATTTAATTATGGATTATTATATTATATTATATCAATTATAGGATTATTTGTAATTTTTAAGATGGTAGAAAAAATAAGAAAAAATGATATTAAGGAGAAAAGAGAGAAAAATCCATTTATTTTATTTATAATAATTCCAACTCTTTTGTACTTTTTTGTGGTTTTAATTCAATCACCATATAAAGAATTAAGATACATTATGCCAATATGTCCAGAAATAATCTTTATAACCATTTATATAACAAAAGCTTTACTAGAAAAATATATAAATGAAAAATATTTATGTTTAGCACTTGTAGTAGTTTTTATAATTATAGCTTTAACCCCAGGGTTTACAAATAATAAACTTGTATTTATGTATCAAGAGAGAAGTAAAATAGTAAATGATTTAAAAGCTAAAGAGACTGCGATTATATATGTTTTAGATCCTAATAAGGCTGACAGATTTTTAGATAATATGTATTTATACACTTTAGCAAGTAAAACATATATATTAGAAAAAAATAATGATTACTATAAAAGAGTAGAACAACTAAAAAATGAAAATAATGATATAAGTAATTTCATTATATTTGTAAATAATTGAAAATAGGGAAGAGATTAAATGGAAGGATTAACAAAATGTCAAATTTGTCCACACAATTGTAAAGTAGATAGATTAAATGGACAAATAGGAAGATGCAAATGTAATGATAAAGTAAAAATAGCATTAGCATCTGTACATCAATATGAAGAACCATGTATTAGTGGGGAAAATGGTTCTGGAACAGTGTTTTTTTCTAATTGTAATTTGAACTGTATATATTGCCAAAATTATGAAATTAGCCAATTAGGAAAAGGAAAAGAAATATCAATAAATGAACTTGCAGATATATTTTTGAAGCAACAAAGCAAAAAAGTAAATAATATAAATTTAGTTACACCAACAATGTATGTATACCATATAATTGAAGCTATCAAAATTGCAAAGAGGAAGCGGACTTAATATACCAATAATATATAATTCAAATGGTTATGAAAAAGTAGAGACAATTAAAATGTTAGAAGGATATGTAGACATATATTTACCAGATT
>CALXQG010000051.1 GCA_944390515.1 uncultured Clostridia bacterium | reverse complement strand
ATTATTGCGTACATTATATGTACACCTCCTCTTATATGTATACTCGCTAAGCATAAAATACAAGGCAGTTAGTTAATCTAACATTTAGTTGCCCGACCCAGGCGGCTTACGAGTAAATATTTTATCATATTTTTTGTTATCTGTCAATCATTTTTAAGTATTTTGTTTTTTTCCTTTTTTCTATTGAATTTATTTATCTTTTGATATATGATATATAGAATAAAATAAGTACGGAGGAAAATAATGCCAAGAAAATCTAAAGAAGAACTAAAAGATAATGTAATAAATTCAACTAATAAAACTTCTGTTAGTAAAAGTTCTACTACTAGTAAAGTTACAAATAGAAAAAATTCTACCAAAAAGACTGAAAAAAGCACTACTAGTAGTGCTTCTACTTCTAAAAAACTTGAAACAAAGAAAATTTCCGCAAAAAAAACTACAGAGAAGAAAATCACACCTAAAAAAGAGAATAAAAAAAATAAAACTGATTCTAAAACTAGTACTTCTGCATCTGTTTTATCTAATATAGAATATTATGATTTGCCATACAGATATAATGAAACCGCAGTTAGAATTTTAGCTCAAACTCCTAATATGCTTTTTATATATTGGGATATTTCTGATGAAGATAGAAAATCATATATAGAAAAATATGGAGAAAACTTTTTTAACAATACAAAACCTATATTAAAAATAACTAATAAAACAATGAATTACTCTTTTGAAGTAGAAATAAATGATTTTGCTAACAGTTGGTATCTTCCAATTAAAGACGCTGATTGTGATTATTCTGTTGAATTAGGCAGAAAGCCTATCGAATACAATGTTAGTATGAATAATTATATATACATAGTAGAATCAAATGATATGCAAATGCCTAATAATCATATATTATTTGACAAATTAGGTAAATCTGTATTTTTCAAAAATATAAAAAATAATTTTGTTGAAGAAAAAGATGTTTCTTGCTTATCATATATTAAAAATTTAGGCAAAGTATGCACAATATATGATATGTATAAAGAACTATATCAAAATGAAATTGATTTAAATGAACTATATGCAGAAAATATACGTTTGAATCTTTCTTCTTCAAATAGTTCTACTTTTAAATAAGAAATAAAAATATACTATGAAAGGTAACAAAGAATATGACAAAAGAAAAAGGATATGTAAGTTTTGTACTTCATGCACATTTACCATTTATCCATCATCCAGAAAGTGAAGATTATTTAGAGGAACAATGGCTATATGAAGCCATTTCTGAAACATATATACCACTTCTTTTAAATTTTCAAAAATTAGAGGAGGAAAAAGTTGACTTTAGAATAACAATGTCACTTACTCCCCCTCTTCTTAATATGCTTGATAATAAACTATTGCAAAAAAGATATATTAAATATTTAAAAACTCATATTGAACTTGCTCAAAAAGAAGTGGAAAGAACAAAAAACAATAGTAAATTAAATTCATTATCAAAATATTATCTAGATAGATATACAAATGATTTACATGTATTTAAAGACATATATAATTGTAATTTGATTCAGGGATTTAAACATTTTCAAGATATTGGAGTTCTTGAGATTATAACCTGTGGTGCAACTCATGGATATTTTCCAATCCTATATATCACAGAGCAAACAGTAAAAGCTCAAATTGCTGTTGGAGTCCAAACATATGAGAAATACTTTGGTAAAAAGCCTCGTGGAATATGGCTACCAGAATGTGGATATGTGCCTGAAACAGATAAATATTTGAAAGAATTTGGTATAGACTATATAATTACAGAATCTCATGGTATTTTATATGCAAACCCAACACCCGTTTACGGCACTTTTGCCCCTATTGTATCTCCTGAAGGTGTTGTTGCTTTTGGAAGGGATATGGAGTCATCACGTCAAGTATGGAGTTCTATTAATGGGTATCCTGGAGATTTTAATTATAGAGAATTTTATAGAGATATCGGTTATGATGCTGATTATAATTATATAAAGCCATATATAGCTTCAAATGGTGTTAGAGTTCATACCGGAATTAAGTATTATAGAATTACAGGAAAAGACTGTGAAAAGGATTACTACAATCTTCAATGGGCTAAAGATTCAGCCGAAAGACAAGCCGGCCATTTCTTTGATAGAAGAAAAAAACAGATAGAAAAACTATCACCTTTAATGGGTAATCCACCTATTATTTTGTGTCCTTATGATGCAGAGCTATTCGGTCATTGGTGGTATGAAGGTCCTTATTGGCTATACATATTATTTAAAAAAATATATTATGATGAGTGTAATTTCAAATTAATCACACCCAGTGAATATATTGATAAATACCCTCTTATGCAAGTTTCTACCCCTTGTAGATCTAGTTGGGGTGCTAATGGATATAGTGAAGTATGGCTTAATCAAACAAATGATTATGTACATAGGCATTTGCATGTTGCAGGAAACAGAATGGTAGAATTAGCTCACTTATATCCTAATGAAAAGAAAACATCATTAAGAAGAAAAGCTTTGAATCAATGTGCTAGAGAGTTGCTACTTGCTCAAAGCAGTGATTGGTTATTTATTATAACAAATGGAACCATGGTAGATTATGCTAAAAAAAGAATAAAAGACCATATTGGAAGATTTACTAAACTATATTATCAAATTACAGATGATAAAATTGACGAAAGTTTTCTAAAAGATATTAAGAAAAAAGACTGTATTTTTCCAGATATAGATTACATGATTTATTATTAATATTAGTAAAATGTCGTTTTTGGACCAAGTCCAAAAACGACAATTTTTCTTATTTTACCATAAAACTATATAGAACAACTCCTAATAATGCAATTATAACTATTCCTGTTAATATATAAATTAATGTAAATGTGTTCTTTTTGTCTCTTTCTTTTCTGTCCTCTTCTTTTTCTAAACGTACCTCTTTCTCTTCTTCCATAGTTTCTTCCTCCTTTTTCTAAATTTATTTATTTAAATCCATTTAACTAAATCTAGATTTTCTGGATCAAGTATCATCTCGTGTTTTGGCATTACCCTAAATGTATATCCATATTCTCCACCATTTACAAGTTTTATCTTAGCCGTATATGTATATGTTTTATTTTCATCATCTCTTTCTTCCAATTTCATTGGAATTATAGATATATCATCCACTACTCCATTTTCCTCTATTTTTCCATAATACACTTCTGCTTGTATATTATTTACAGAAATATTAGGTAATTTCACTTTGCATTTTACTTCAATACAATTTCCTGCATCAATTGTAATATTATCTAAATTGTTATGTTGTGTAATTTTTATATCATCCCAATTTTGATATAAACTTTCCTTCCAGCTATTAAGTTCAGATACCTTATCTAGTTTACTATAATAATTATCATATAAATTGCATAAAGGAATATATAACTTTTCTACATAATCAACTAACATTCTTGATGTGCTAAATCTTCCTCCTGTAGATATAATAGAATTTTTCATGATTCCAACCCATTTTTCAGGAACTCCTTCATTATTTCTATCATAATATGTTGGAATTATTTTGTTTTCTAATGTTGCATATATATCTTCACTATCCGCCTTATCTTGAATGTCATAGTTTTCATATTCCTCATTCAATCCAATATACCAACCATTTTTTGAATTGTATCCTTCTGCCCACCAACCGTCAAGTACACTAAAGTTTGGCACACCACAAACTGATGCTTTTTGCCCACTTGTACCAGATGCTTCCATTGGTCTTCTAGGTGTATTTAGCCACACATCCACACCACTTATTAAATATCTAGACATTCCTATATTATAGTTTTCTAATAAAAATATCTTTCCTTTAAATTGAGGTTTCATAGATATTTCATGTATGAATTTAATCAAATCTTGTCCTTCTTTATCAGCTGGATGAGCTTTACCTGCAAAAATAATTTGAATAGGTTTATCTATATTGCTAAAAATTTGTGTTATTCTCTCTAAATCTTTAAAAATCAATGTTGCTCTTTTATATGTTGCAAATCTCCTTGCAAATCCAATTGTAAGAACATTTTCACTTAATTTTGAAGTGATTTTATCTATCTCTTGATAGCTATATCCGCATCTATGCAATCTCTTAGTTGTGCTATCCTTTACTAACGCTATTAATTTTCTTTTTCTATCCATATGAACATTCCACAATTTTTCATTTGGAATATTATTTACCTTTTCCCATACTGAATTATCAAATATGTTATCTTGCCAATATGGTGCTAAATACTCATTATATAATTCTTTTATATTTTGTGGAAGCCATGAGCAAGTATGTATTCCATTTGTCACATATGTTATTGGAGATTCATTTGCAGCAATATTAGGCCATATATCTCCAAATAGTTCTCTTGAAACTGCTCCGTGAAGTTTACTTACCCCATTTTTTCTTCCAGCTACTTTTAATGCTAATACTCCCATATCAAATCCACTGTTTGGATTTGCATTTGGCTTCATTCCCATTTTAAAGAATTCTTGTTTTGTTATTCCTAATTTATTCCAATAATCTTTAAAATATGTTTCCATTAAATCTAATGGGAATATATCATTTCCTGCTGGTACTGGAGTATGTGTAGTAAATACAGTTTTTGAACTAACTATATCTCTTGCAATATTAAAAGATACTTTTTTATCATTTATAATGCTTTCTATTAATTTTAATATTAAGAAAGAAGAATGTCCCTCATTCATATGATATACTGTAGGTTTTACTCCTATTCTTCTTAACAATTCAACTCCAGCCATTCCTAAGACAATTTCTTGTTGTATTCTCATTTCTTGATTTCCACCATATAGAGTTTTAGTAATTATTCTATATTCTTCTATATTTGCTTCTATATCAGAATCCATTAGATATAAAGTTACTCTTCCTACTTTTATTTCCCAGACTTTAATATATAGTTTCTTTTTTGGCATATCTACAGATATAATTAAATCTTTTCCGTCTACATCTTTTACAGGAGTAATTGGCAAGTTTTCAAGCTCTAAATCTTTATACATAGTTTCTTGAACACCTTGTCCATTTATTGTTTGCCAAAAATATCCGTTTTTATATAGCAATCCTACTGCAATTAAAGGGATTCCTAAATCGCTTGCAGACTTCAAATGATCACCAGATAGTATTCCAAGCCCACCTGAATATATAGGAAGAATCTCATCTAATCCATATTCTGCTGAAAAATATGCAATTAAATCTCCTTCATTATCAGGATATTTTTTCCTAAACCAAGTATTTCTACTTTTCATATAATCTTCAAAATCTTTAACATATTTATCATACTCTTTTAGTATCTCTTGATTTTCACATGTTTCCTCTAACTTTTCTTGAGAAATATGTTTAAGAAATTTTACTGGATTTTTTCCAACTCTTTCCCATAAATCTATATCTATTTCTTTAAATATTTTCAAAAAATTGGTATTCCATGACCACCATAAATTATTAGCTATAACAGATAATTTTTCTATTCTTTTTGGTAATTGTGGATTTACTTTAATTCTATTAAATGTGTACATTTACTATTTCCTCCTTAGGTATTTTGCTTAATTTTTCATATGTTCTAATTAAAAAGCTAATGCTCCAAATTTTCAAATATATTGTATAAATAAAGTTCAAATATGTCAATAAGTTTGAATAACTTTCTGTAAAATTTTCCGCAGGTACCCTTCTCTTAACACCTGCGCAATTCTTATGAACTGCTTATCCTATTATTTATAAGAAAAGTGGCTTCGCCACATGTGCATTTCGCTTTGCGAATATGCACAGCCCAAGGAAACTTAACCTTGTTGTATAGTCAAAATCTGTCGATTTTTCCTATACAATAAAAAATGGCACGAAAAGGCCTGTCCCCTATCGCGCCATTTTTTATTGCTTTTTTATTTTTGGTTTTGCTATTAAAGAAGCTATATATCCAAAGAAAATAGCTGCTGTTATTCCACCTGCTGAAGCTTTAACTCCTCCTATAAAAGCTCCGAGTAGTCCAGAATTTTGTACTTCTGTAATTGCACCTTTGGCAAGATTTGCTCCAAAACCTAACAGAGGCACTGTTGCACCACACCCTGCAAAATCAATTACGTATTTATATATTCCGATACCTCCAAGAACAACACCCGTAGTAACAAAAATTACTAAAATTCTAGCAGAAGTTAATTTAGTTTTGTCAATTAAAATTTGTCCAATTATACATATAATACCTCCAACAATAAAGCATCTTAATAAAAGCATCCAATCTATACTTTGTAAAAAATCCATAATACTCATCCTTAATAAAAGCATTTAGGTTTTAAGGAAAACCCATAAACCATTTAGTCTAACAATTATAAAAATTTGGTGTTAATTTAATTAAGTATAAAATTTCTAGCTAATTTTCAATTGCAATAGCATGTGCAATTCCTGGTATACTTTCACCTTGTTGAGAACTAGTAGAATTCATTAAAGCACCTGTTGCAATTAACAAAATTTTATTTAAACTACCTTCTTGTAATTTTTTATAAAAGTATCCTGAAAAAACCGAACCAATGCATCCACAACCGCTTCCACCAGAATGTGTATCTTGTGCATCTCTATCAAATATTAAAACACCACAATCATTATAATTATTTTTTATATTATAGCCATGAGTTTCGGCCATTTCTATTAATATTTCTTTTCCAACATGACCTAAATCACCAGTTATTATTGCATCATAATAACTTGGCTTTCTGCCTGTATCCTTTAAATGTGTCAATAGTGTGTCTAAAGCGGCAGGCGCCATTGCAGCTCCCATGTTATTTGCATCTTTAATCCCCATATCTACAATTTTACCAGGAGTTACATAAGTTATTCTAGGACATTTATTTCCATGATTAGAGTTAGATAGAATTACAGCCCCAGAACCAGTCACAGTCCACTGAGCAGACTGAGGTCTTTGATTTCCTAGCTCTAATGGAAATCTAAATTGCTTCTCTGCACTACAAAAATGACTTCAAGTAGCACATATTACATTATTTGCAGCATGTGAATCTATAAATACACTACCTAAACACATTCCTTCAACAAATGTAGAACAAGCTCCAAAAATTCCAAAAAAAGGTATATTTATTTCTCTTAACCCAAAACTTGAAGATATGCATTGATTAAGTAAATCTCCTGCAAAGCAAAAGTCTATATCTTTACTTGGTATTCCAGATTTAGCTATGACAGAATTAACATTTTCCTTTATAATCTTACTTTCTGCCTTTTCCCAAGATTTTTCTCCCCAAAATTCATCTTCTAAGCATTGATCAAAATATTTAGCAAGTGGTCCTTGTGATTCTTTAGGTCCTACTATAGAAGAAGTTTCTAGAATATATGGTGGATTTTCTAAAAAGATAGTTTGATTTCCTATTTTGTTCATAAAAATCGTCCTTTCAAATTAAACTAAAAATGTAGCTATAATTCCAACTAACACAGAAGCTGATATACCAAATACTAATACAGGACCAGCAACTGTAAACATTTTGCCGCCAACTCCCATTACATATCCTTCTGATTTGTATTCAATTGCAGGAGATACGATTGAATTTGCAAAACCAGTGATAGGCACAAGAGAACCTGCTCCAGCAAATTTTCCTATTTTATTAAATATATTTAGTCCTGTGAGCATTGCCGCAATCCCTATTAAAACAATGGAAACAATTGTTGAACATGTTGTTTCATCAAAGCCCTTATACTCGCAAAAATCAAAGATAATTTGGCCAATCGTACAAATTAGCCCACCAACCCAAAATGCATTAAAACAATTTTTTAAAATAGGTGAATTTGGAGACTTTTTGTCTACATATTCTTGATATTCTTGTTTAGTTTCAATTTTTTTCATACAAATTCCTTATAAATAAAATTTAGGTTTTTTATGTGACCACCTATAAAACCATAAGTAAATTAATCTCTATCTCTGTCTACAACAAATGCCAAGTCTAAATCAACATAATATTGAACTATTTTTCTTCCTTCTATTTTTGCCCTTTGATCTAATATTTTAACACTAGATAAATAGTCAATTGTTTTTGATGCTTCTGCAACTGCTTGAACAACAGCATCTTTCCATGAAACATTAGATGTTCCAGTAATACTTAAATGTTTTTCTATACCCACTAAAAATCAACCTCCAATTAAAATTAATTCACTTATATATTTTCCAAAAAATTTCAAATTATACATAAAATATAAATATTACAAAAAACATAAACATATTAATAAGTTATAATTAATAAAATAACAAATTTTTATCTAAGTAAAAACTCACACCTTATTACAGATGTGAGTTTTTATTATTTATTTAATTGCTTAATTTTGTTTAATATATCATACCAGCTATACACTCTTTTTATATTATCTCCATTGATAGATTTATTATATGGATTATCAAAACACAATACTGGTACTTTTGTTGAAACCTCTAATATATTTTTAGGTGAATCCTCAATCAAAATATCTATCTTATTATCCAAAACATATGGTAATTTACTTTCTTGTGTAAAGATTATTTTATCATAAACTATATCATTTTTTCTAAGCCATTCTTTAGTTAATTCTTGCATCTTTTCTTGTTCTTCTTTTTGTACACTTCTAGCAGTTACTATATATATTTCATTATCTACTTTTAATTACTTCTGAAGCATAATCTCTTGCTCTATATTCCGTAACATAATATACTAAATTCTCATTCCAAAATTTTTCTACTTCATCTAATGAAATTCCTAAAGATTCTGCATCATCATATTCATCATCTTTTACTTTATACTCTATATTATTCTCAATGCAAAATTTTATCCCATAATCAACCATAAATCTTGCTACATCTTCAATACATCCGTCTATATCTATTCCTATTCTCATATTCTTTCTCCTTTACAAAAAAGAGGACATCTATGTCCTCAAATCAATATATTTTTCTATGCTTTTTTTGCAAGTTCTGCAATTTCAGTAAAAGCTTTTGGATCTGTTACAGCGATTTCTGCTAACATTTTTCTATTAATTACTATATTAGCTTTTTTTAGTCCAGCTATAAATTTGCTATAAGTTAATCCATTCATTCTAGCTGCTGCATTTATTCTTGCTATCCATAATTTTCTAAAATTACTTTTTCTGTCTTTTCTTCCAATATATGCATACATTCCAGATTTCATAACAGCTTGTTTTGCCATTCTAAATCTATAATGCTTTGCACCATAATATCCTTTTGCTCTTTTTAATATTTTTTTATGTTTTTTACGTGTAATTATTGCTGTTTTTACTCTTGCCATTTT
>CALXQG010000050.1 GCA_944390515.1 uncultured Clostridia bacterium | reverse complement strand
GTACCTATAATTTCTTTTTCTGGTATTAGCAACTCTTATCAAGTTTTAAAAGTGATAGATAATACTAATATACAAAACATTATATTTACAATCCGCTCTTCAGATAATCAAAACTTGGATTATATTATAAATAGAATCTTTAGAGATTTAGTTCCTTTAGGGTACAATTTAGAAACAAAGTATGTCAGAGATTACAGAGATATTTTAAAAGATGATTTTTTAAACTTGTATAGATTAAAAAAAGTAACTTAATTTGTGTAAAAAGAATGTACTTATTTATAGTCTACCTTATTTTATAAGGTAGACTTTTTTTACTTTTTATGATATATTTTTGTTTGTACATTTTAGGTTATATTCTATTAGAAAGTGTGAATAAAATGATGTCAATGTTAATAATAGATGATGATTTAAACTTTGTAAAAACTTTGTTTAATTATATTATTAAACAGAACTTGAATATAAAGTTGCTTGGAATTGGAACAAATGGCAATGAAGCAGTAAAGCTTATAGAATATTATAAGCCTGATGTATTGCTATTAGATTTAATGATGCCACAAATTAATGGAATTCAAGTCTTAGAAAATATGTTGAATAAAAAAGATAAATATTTTCCTAAAATAAAAATAGTTATATTATCAAGTTTTATTGAGAAATTACATAAAAATAAAGAATATTTTAATTATATTTATGATATAATTCCAAAACCTATTAATATCAACAAATTGATATACTGTTTAAATCAAAAAAAAAAAAAAAAAAACTTGAAAAAGATAGAACTATATGTAGATAATGAATTAAATAAATTTAATTTCAATACAAATAATGCAGCATATAAGTATTTAAAAGATACCATAATGGAAATAATAAAGAATAATACTAATGTCTTTAACTTAGAGAGAGATATATATTTTAATATATCCCAAAAATATCATAAAAATAATTGTAAAATTATTAAATGGTCTATTGATAAACTTATGGAACGCATGTATCTAAATACAGATATAGAAATCATATGTAAATATTTCAATTTCAAATATGATACTAAACCTAGTACAAAGTTTTTTATATATAATATAGTTGAAAAATACTTTCATCAAAGAAATGAGGAGGAATAATGATGAACAGAAAAAAAGATTTTATAGAATGGATATTATGTATCTTCATTGCATTAATTTTAGCCCTAATTATTAGATACTATATTGGAACACCAACTATTGTAAAACTTAGCTCTATGTATCCAACTTTGCAATCTAATCAAAGATTAATTTTAAATAGATGGGGAAGAACTATAAAAAAATTACCAGAACGTGGAGATATTATTACTTTTCAAGCTCCTTCTGATAAAATGCTAACAGAAAACGAATATGATAATAATAATCCTGTTGCCAAATATGAAGATGATCCCTCAAATTGGTTTAATAAATTTGTTTTTTATGTTTTAGAAATAAATAAAGAAAGTTATATAAAAAGAGTAATTGGCCTTCCCGGTGAGCATGTTCAAATAATGAATGGAAAGGTATATATTAATGGGACTGAATTAAAAGAATCATACTTACAAGACAGTGTTACCACTCAAAATCCCAAAGGTCTTTTAAATGATTTTGTTGTTCCAGAAGGATATATATTCGCAATGGGAGACAATAGAGTTGCTTCTACGGATTGTAGAGAGTTCGGTTGTATTCCATTAGAAAAAATTGAAGGTACTGTATGGATTAGATTTTGGCCATTCAATTTATTTGGTTCAATTAACTAACACAAACTTTTTTAAAATAAAAAAATGTAAAGATAGTAGAATACAGCTTTATTACATTATGCTAAAGTTATTGAATAAAACTAGAACATAATACTTATAATTAAAACTAATATAAGATAAATATAGAATATGCTTTTCGTTTTCATTTTCCTGTATCTTAGTATCGAACATTTTGTAATGAATTATAATTGTTTTTCATGACAATTTTTCTCTTTAGACTTTATCTACTGTTTGTAAATATATCCAATTGTATCTAAAAAAGAGAATTTTTTACATTTATCGCAATCAAATTTTAAAATTTGCTTAAAGTATTGGACCTTATACAGCAAAAGGAGGAAGCAAGTAGCTTCCTCCTTCACATCATAATGGGACTGATAAATTATTTACTGTCTGACTTAATCCTCATAAACAGCAAGTACATAGACACAATCTGATGTAGCTTGGCGGAGAGTAATGGAATGATTACCATACGGTAATTGAATGGTTTCCATTATTTTATTGGGTGCATCAAATATTACGGCTGTATTGTAAGCTTTATGGTAATATCTTGCACTTCCCGATCCACCATTAACAGCATGAGTTGCAGCAGTAATAACTACCCTCTTGCCGAAGATGTTGTTGATTTTGAAGTTCAGAGTAACTTCGTTTCCAACTTTGAGAATACCGGTTGACTGTGCAATAACATCGCCTCTCGCATAGGGAACAATACTTTCATTGTTCCCTTGAATTACAACAGGAGTATCAGAAGAAACTTCTGCTGCTGAGGCTGAAGTGGAAAATGACATAACCATTGTAAATGCCATGCAAATGGCTACCAACACGGATATGAATTGCCGACTTTTCACCTTTAACATGTTGCATTCCTCCTTTAAGTAGAAAAAGTCCCATTATGATTGCCAATGGTTTAAAAAATAAATTATTTTAAATCATTGACAGATATTATAAAAAATAATACCTATAATTAAAAATAGCACATTTATTCATTAGTTGCAATTAAAGTGGAAAAAGGTGGAAAGATTTACTTCATAGGTTATAATTTTATTATTCAAGGAATAATTTTTAAAATAGCGAAAGCAGGTTTTTAACCTGCTTTAATTAGTAAATAAAAAATAAATAATATGAATTCATTTATTTTTGTATAATATATCATTAAAATGCTTATAAATCAATTGTTTTCCCTTTTTTCTGTATAATTTTTAATTCTGGGTATATGCAATATGCAAATGGTGTACTGCATTGCACCTCATTAAAACAAATCTCATCTTGGAATAATATTATAAATCTATCAGCTTCAGGGATTAAAGGAGATTTGATTCTTAATAACTTTAGTACTCCTTGCTCATTTATTTTATCTGTTACAATTACATTATATAACATATTATCTTGTGTTAAAAAAGTTATATATGTTGGATCATATCCTTTGTGATATTGTTTTAACCTTTTTTTATATCTACATAAGACATCTAAGGCATATATTGTTTTCATATCAATGGTAGCTTTATTATATACAATAATTTCTGCTTTTTTACTTACAAAATTACTTTGTAAAATATCTTTAAAATTATTATTTGGCATATCGAATAATATTTGTAATTGCTTTAATGTACAACATCCGAAATCTTGTATAAAATTTATTATTTTTACTTTTTCATTTTCTAACATAAAATCACTCCTAAATTATTCTCATTAAATAACCATATATTAGTTTCTGTCACTAGCTAAATTAATAATAGAGAGATATGTATACACATCTCCCTACCGGCGTAGAATGCTATAATTTATTTAACCACTGAAATTAATTGCTGTTACTTTTGTTACCAAAGCCAACACATAATTCTCATACCGTACTTAGATGAGATATTACGGGTAAAATACATGATGGCTAAGTCCTTAACATTACTCTTAAATTCAAATCGCACATCGCCATTTCGTGCATAAATAAGTTTATTCGCTAATGGCGCTATGCCAGTATGCAGAATTAGCTGAGCAGATGCATTCGAATATTCCGACTCAATCTTAAATGTTCCTTGAGTATTGTTAATTATTGTGTGTGGATTTGTGATATAAAATGTACCACTTTTGTGCTCACCAGAATCAATCCATACACTTTCATATTCTGTTGCATATGGAACTATCTCATCAGCACTCACAGTTTCTTCTTTCGTCTAATAGATAACCACATCTTCACTTTGGTAAAGTATAATGGCATTTTCCGGAAAATCATAGTTCAGATAATTTTTTTCTGTTTCTCCAGAAACATTCTGAGTTTCAGCTGCAAATGCAACTCCAGGCATAACCATAATACTCATACACAGAGCTACAACAAATGCTAATAACCGTTTCATTGTTATTTCCTCACTTTCATTTCTGATAGCACCCTACGCCTTTTATGTTCGCTTAAATGTTATTAAACATATTATGCGAACATAGTTTGTATTATGCAATTCATAATACTTTAATATATTATCATTTTTATAGTTTTGTTAACTTATTAGTTATACATTGCTTTTATGTTGCATATTGACTTTTTTAAAATTATATGGTACAAAAAATAGTATTGTTAAAATGAGAAGGAGGAGATTTTTTTGAATAAACTAAACAAAATTCTTGTTTGCATAATTATTATTCTAGTTATTGCTTTATCAATAATAACATATCAATATTTTAAAATGAAAAATATTGCAAAAGAAAATTTTAATAATTATACAAATGCTCTATCAGAAATATATAAGTTACAATATCCTGATTCTACTGTTGAATAATTATATTTTTTATATAACAATGCCTTTAATCATTTTATTTATTATCTATATAAATTGATTATATTAAGGCAAAGACATTAAGGAATCTGTTATGTCTTTGTCTTAGTTTTATAAAGCTTTCTATTACACTGGCCGAAATCTGCTATAAAATTAATTTTTTTAGCTTATTATTCTCATCAAATAACCATATATTAATTTCTTATCTTCTTTAATTTCACTTACCTTTATTAACACATTATCTTGATAATGTGGGTAATTATTAAATCTAGCTGGAACTCTGGCAAGAACACTAACTTTTGAATTATCTAATTGGACTATTATTCCACTATTTTGTTTTGGAAAAGCTATTACTTTACCTGTATATTCTCCATTTTCAACAATGTATTTTCTTATGTTTTTTAATGGGTTTTCTTCAAAGTCTTTTGCTGATAGTTCAAATATACCATTTTCAATGTCTATCTTTTTTATTCTAACCTTTAGATAATCTCCCACCTTGTAAAGTTCTTTGCAGTTTACTATATATGTATGTTTTAGTTCTTCAGCCTTTATTATTATCTCTTTTCCATATAAATCTACAACTAAATGTTTTATACCAATTCCAACAATTCGTACTCTTACTGTATCATTTTTCTTTATCTTGGGTAGTTCTATTTGTGAACGCAGTTTCATTGCATCTATTCTACTACCTATTGCTATATTAGCCATAGTATCATATTCTAGTATAATAAAATCTATTTCTGCACCAAGCATACCTCTTATTATAGATTTGCTTTGTTTATTTGTTACTAAATGCGTAATTGGCACTAAAATTTTCACATCTCCATACCATAAAATAGCACAAGGTATGTACTTATCTTTTAGCTTGTAATATTCATCTTCTATACCTGATATATTGCCCGTTAAAATTCTTTTTTCTTCCTTACTTCTTATTATTTCTTTTATATCTAAATTTTCCAATTTTTCACCACCTAAAAAAGCACCTACCCATTTTTAGGTAAATGCTTATTATTTTAATTATTAATATGTATATTGTTTAAGTACTAATTTATGATTCCAAAATTCCAAATGTTTCTATATTTATAGATTCTTTTAAATATTCTAAAGAATGCTTCTTAAATTTTTTATATTGGTAATCTCCTTTTATAAATAATTCTTTATATTTATGCCATACAACAAAAACAGTTATATTCATTACTATTGTTCTAATTTTTCTTACTAATTTATTTATAATTTTATTTCTATTCTTAGAGATTCTATGTAATGTATCAGACTGTAATACTACATGTTTTAATTCATCATTTAGCATTTGTTTACATATTGTTTTTAGCAAAACAGATTTTGTTGCATTAGAAAGTGCTGTATAATAAGATAAAGCAATCATTTCAGCTGTTACCAATATGATAATTTCACATTCTAATCCCATCATTTTTCTTAATATTCTAAATATATTATCTATCCATAACTTTTTTACAGGTTTAATATTATAAATTTCCATATATTTTTTTAATGTTTGTGAATGCCTATTTTCTTCTTTTATAAACCACTTCATTATTTCTATATAATCATTGTAATTACTTTTTACAGAAAACTTTTCTACCACTTTTATCAAATGTTTACCTTCTGATCCTTCACCTATTTGAAAAGCCTTTATTGATGGTGTTATTAGTTTCTTTTCTTCTTCAGATAATTCTGTATTAATGTCAAAATTAAGTTTTAATAAATGTTCATTATTATATTTAAAATATTTTATCCAATTAAACTCGTCTAAATTATCTATTTTTGTTTCTTTTAATTTTACTCTATCCATTTTTTCTCCAAATATTACTATTATTTACTATAATTATATACTAAAAGACAGATAATTTCAAACTTTATTATCATGCCATATTTATTGTGATTTGTATTTATTAGGTTGGTTTTAATTGTTTTGTTTAGGAGTAATATTCACCGGTTGCGTAGTAACATACCTTTCTCCATCTTCTATAATATTACTTGATTCAATCTCCTCTGCACTAGGCACATAGTTAATGTAATTATAAATGTTATAACCTAAGAATATAATAACACATAATAATACAAAAATTATTAATATTTTTAAATATTTCCTTTTCATAATTCAACTCCTCTACATATTACTATTTTCTTTCCTTTTTAAATTTTTCATAAACTGCTAACTGAGAAAATATAGCACAGAATAAACTTGGAACTACAGCATATCCTGCATTTACTTGTCCTTTATTAAATAATACATATCCTGCACCTATAAAAGTTATAATCATAAATACAAATGTCAAAACTCTAAATATTTTTTCTTTATTCATAATACATTTTTCTCCTCAACAAATTTATTAAAAACTAGGTGTATCATATACCAATTTTCCGTCTTTACTTATTTTAAATGTTACCCTTACTGGAAGTGAATTATCATCTGATAAAATAAATTCATATTCTCCCTCGCTTAATGTTCCATATAGTTTAGTCCAATTAAATTTTCTTCCGTCAAAGAAATATTCTTCTCCCTCACTTATGCTTGGTAAATTGTATACTAATGTTTCCTCTGTACTTTCACTTGAGATATCAGAAATTCTATCAACTTCTTTCCAGATATATTCTGTTCCAGTTCCGAGTATATCCAGCAGTAGAATTATTAGTGTTTTCTCCTATTTGTTCTCCAACACCAGTGTAATCTTTATTTTTAACTTTTTTATTAATTATATAGTTATGTGAGTAATTATATGGCAACTCATTTGTATCTTTTATATTTAGTGTTATACCACTATTAGATATTTCAGATATAGTAATAGTTACATTTTCATTAGAACTATAACAAAATCTTAATATATTATCTGGTACTGTTGTATCACTTTTATCTTTTAATATTTCAATTTTCCCAACATCTCCAAGTTGTGCAGGATAGGTTTCCATTACATCTCCATTAAAGTATATTAAAATTTCTTGTCCTTTTTTTAATTCAATATTATTTAGTCCTACACTATATAATCCTGTTCCATTTTCTATTCCCATAGCTAAAAAATTGTTATCATTTACTTTTACCACTATTGCTTTTAAGGTTGCTCTCATATTACTTGCTTTTTCTACTTTATTATCTATTACTATAATTTGCTTTACACCATACAATTTTTTAATTGATGAGGCCATTTGTGTTCTATTAATCGAATTATCTTTTTTATTTAGTATTTCAATTAAATTCCCAACTTGTAATCCCCCAATATCAATGTTATTTTCATTTATATCTTTAATTCTGGTACTTTCAGTAGAAAACTCATAATAAACTGGTACAGCAACTGTAATTTCATTATTTTCAGTTTTTGTAACAGTACAAATTCTATCAGCATATTCATCTACAATTGCGAGATCTCCTACTTTCAATTCTAAAGTATCTATTTCTTGCCCATTTATATTTTTAACTACTTCATTTCCTGCTGTAAATGTATATAAAATGGTATTCTTTTCTTCTGCTTTAATAGTATTTCCATTTATTTCTATAATTGTTAGAGTATATTTATCAAATTGAGTAAATATATATAGTCCAATAACTCCTATAATAATTATGAATAGACTTATTATGAATAATAAAATTTTTGTTTTTTTCCTCATCTCCAAACACCTCTTTTATATTTTTTAGTTATTTTTGCTAAGTTGTGTGCATATTCTATAACGATACATCTATAATTAATAAATTGAATTTCTTTAAGTTGATTATACCACACCATCAAAAATTATCAAATGTAATTTCCTCAAATTCTTCATTTACTTGCTTTTCTTCTAAATCTTCATTTTCTACCTTGTGACTAATTTTTGATACATTTTCTGTGTTCCAATTAGGTTTATAACTGCTTATTGATACATCTTTTAACTTTTTCGACAATGGATGTTCTGTATATATCATCTTATCTAACATTAGTGGTTTATTTCCACGAATATTTACTAATAGTTTGTTATGTGGTATTCTCAATATTTCATCAGCATTTAAAAGATTTCTCTTTAAAGTAGATATATTCTTTTGACCAAATTCCAAGTCTCCCTCTATTCCCACATCTTTCTTTATACTTTGACTTTCTACTGTTGATACACCGAAGTAAATCACTAAAATACTGTGCTGTTAAAGTATCAGCTGCACCAAGACATAATCTTAAATCACAGTTTCCTATTATTTCTTGCCAGGTATCCATTGGATAACGGTTTTTAATCTGACCTACATTTTGAACTATTGGTATTAGTGCTATTTTACGACTTCTTACTGTGCTAATTTTTTTATTAAAGTCTGGTATTTCTCCTATATTTGCAAACTCATCTAAAAAGAAAAATACATCATTTTCACATTCTCCATTTTCTCTTGCATCTGCATATCTTACAAGTTTAATAAATAAAAAGGTAAAAAATAGAGAAACAAGAAAATCTTTACTTGAATCCACATCACTACTTATCACATAATATATACATGGCTTCTTTCCTGGTAATGTCAAATCTATATCTGTTGCATTGGTAAGTTCTTGTAGTTCTTTATTTTGAAAAGCTTGTAGTCTTGTTCCTAAACCAGTTATCACTGATGCTTTTATTGTATCACTACCTGAAGCAAAAATATTATATGACATGCGTGCAGGACTATCGTGTGGCAAAGTTCTAAACATATTATCTAATCTTCCTATATCTCCTGCAGCTATTATTTTATATATTTCTGTTAATGTGTTTTGTTCTACTTTATTTTCTAAAAAATAGAATTCAAAAGCTTTTAATAGATTTTCTTCAGCACGAGGCCAAAAGTCATCTTTTGTTTTTTTCTTTTGAGTTCCAGTTATTATTACATTTGAACTTG
>CALXQG010000049.1 GCA_944390515.1 uncultured Clostridia bacterium | reverse complement strand
GAGAAATATATGAATTTTGCCCAGTACAACATCCAGCAGATGACCCTAATTCAGACATTATAACAACACATTTTGATTATCACTCAATAGATCAAAACTTACTAAAACTAGATATTCTAGGACATGATGATCCAACTATGATTAGAATGTTATTTGATATTACAGGAATTGATCCAACTAAAGTACCTCTTGATGATAAAGAAACAATGTCTATATTTAGTTCTACAGATGCATTAGGAGTAACACCTGAACAGATTAAGTCTAAAGTAGGAAGCTATGGAATACCTGAGTTTGGAACTAAATTCGTAAGAGGAATGTTAGTAGACACTAAACCAACAACTTTTGATGAATTAATTCGTATTTCTGGTCTATCACATGGTACAGATGTATGGCTTGGAAATGCACAAAGTTTGATTGATGAAGGAACTGTAACCTTAAATGAGGCAATATGTTGCCGTGATGATATTATGATTTATTTAATAAAGAAAGGCTTACCACCAAATCATGCATTTAAAATAATGGAAACTGTACGTAAAGGAAAAGCGTTAAAAGACCCAGAAAAATGGGCAGGATATGTTGCAATGATGAGAGAAAATAATGTGCCAGAATGGTATATTAAATCATGTGAAAAGATTAAGTACATGTTCCCTAAAGCCCATGCAGCAGCATATGTCACAAATGCTTTTAGAATTGCATGGTTTAAAGTACATCAGCCAAAAGCATATTATGCTGCATATTTTACAATTAGAGCAGATGAATTTGATAGTGATATAATGTGTTATGGGAAAGAAAAAGTAATAAACAAAATGAAAGAAATAGATTTAGCAGGAAATAGTGCTACAACAAAGGACAAGAATATGTATGCAATACTAGAACTTGTATTGGAAATGTATGAAAGAGGAATAAACTTCCTTCCAATTGATTTATATAAATCACATGCAACAAAATTTATAGTAGAAGAAGATGGAATACGTCCACCATTAAATAGTATACCTGGACTTGGAACGGTTGCAGCAGAAGGAATAGATGATGCTAAAAAAGAAGGAAAATTCATGTCAATAGATGACATGAAGATTCGTTCAAAAATAGGAAAATCAGTAATAGAATTGCTAGATAGAGTAGGCTGCTTAAAAGGAATGAGTCAAAGCAACCAGATGAGCTTATTTGGATAAATTGACTTTTATAAAAAGATAACGTATAATATATGCAAATCTTTTTTACTTCAAATGGTGTGAAACTATTTTGTGAGTAAATTTGAATCGGCTAAACATATTTTGTTTAGCTAAATTTAGTAAAGAATTATTCTAAGGAGGATACTGGTTACAAGAAAGTTGGTGTATATATGTCTAGGATGACGTATAGTGTAAGAAAAGCAAGAGAAGGAAGCCAAAACTCTAAACTCACTGCTTATCAGGAGGTTGGTAAAAAGGCTGTACAAAGAAGAGCGAAGCGAAGTAGACCACTTTCAGAATCTGAAAGAAGACAACTAGATCATAAAAGAAATGCATATGAAGCATTTATTAATGCAGGCAGAAGCAATGATTAGTGTTGATTTTCTTCCTTAGAATGATTTTTATAGGGTGTTCTAATAGAATACCCTATTTTTTGCTGTAAAATATTGAAAAAGTAGACATAACATGATATAATCTTGACAAAAATGTTTTACTAATACAAGGAGAAGTCATATGGAAGGAAAATTAAAACCAAATAGTGAAACAAAGGAAAGAGAATTAAGTAACTTAATAAAAGCAAAAGCAGTACCTATGCGCTTGGAAGGAAGTAGTCCTTTACAAATTGCTATAATATTAAAATGCGACATAGATGTAATGGAAGAGTACTTGAATGGGCTTAAGCTTACAGAAAAAACTATGAAGTTATTATATAGTAGGAGGGTATCAAATGAGCAAATAAGCCAAGAATGTGGAATACCTATTAATATTGTTGATAGTTGGAGAAATATTATAGGTATAAAAAGACAAAAAAGAAGAGCAAAACACAAAATGGAGGCACAAGAAAATTTAGCTGCAAAAGAAGCACCAATGATGACTAGCCATAAAGAAAGAGTAGCATTACTAGAATTAGTTAAAATTGAGCCACAACAACTAAATACAGGAGGGAAACAAAAACTTGATTTACAAGGAAATAATCTACTTACATTAGACGCATCAAAAGGTCAAGAACGTTAAAAATGGAGTTCAAAATAAACTTAACAGACTGTTGACACAGAAAAAAATGTTAACAGTCTTTATTATATTGACTTTCATCGACAAGAAATTACATAATATGTTTAGTGAATATAAAATAAAACAAAAGGTAAGTTTTCATAAAATATTTCAAAATATTCATGTGGAAAACTATAAAAATACAACTCAGTATTTACGGTTATTCACAGACTTATCCACATTATCCACATATCTGTGGATAATGTAATACTGAGAAAATAGAATAATAATGTAACATAATGTCGTAAAAAGAAATAAAAAGATGAATTATTGGAAAATATGTTTTAGTATGATATACCTACATTTAGTAATGAAAAGTGAAGATATTAAAAATAAAAATATATGTGCTGAAACAGCTTGACTTTTAGCCTTTATATTGATAAAATTTACAAGTAAATTAATAAAAAAGAGTATCTCAAAGGTTCAAAAATTGAACGAAAAGGAGAGACTTTTATCCAAGAGAGGAAGGAATTGAAACATGGAAAAATTGACAATGGATAAAATAGTAAGTTTATGCAAAAATAGAGGATATGTATATCCTGGATCAGAAATATATGGGGGGTTAGCAAATACTTGGGATTATGGCCCTTTAGGAGTAGAACTTAAAAATAATATTAAAAAAGCCTGGATGAAAAAGTTTGTCCAAGAAAGTAAATATAATGTAGGACTAGATAGTGCTATATTAATGAATCCAAAAACTTGGGAGGCATCAGGACATTTATCAAATTTCAGTGATCCATTAATAGATTGTAAAGAATGTAAAACAAGACATAGAGCAGATAAGTTAATTGAAGAATGGGCTCATGAACAAGGAAAAGATATGATTGCAGATGGAATGAGTGATGAGCAAATGATAAACTTTATTAAAGAAAATCATATTGCTTGCCCAAATTGTGGAAAAGAAAATTTTACAGATATTCGTAAATTCAATTTAATGTTTAAAACATTTCAAGGAGTTACAGAAGATACTACATCAACAATATATCTAAGACCAGAAACAGCACAGGGAATATTTGTTAATTTTAAAAATGTAATGCGTACAACTAGAAGAAAACTACCTATGGGAATTGCACAAATTGGTAAGTCTTTTAGAAATGAAATAACACCTGGAAACTTTACATTTAGAACTCGTGAATTTGAACAAATGGAATTAGAATTCTTTTGCAAGCCAGGTACAGATTTAGAATGGCATAAATATTGGAAAGAATTTTGTGAGAATTGGCTTTTAAGTTTAGGTATGAAAAAAGAAAATATTCGCTTAAGAGACCATTCACCAGAAGAGTTATCACATTATAGTAATGGAACAACAGATATAGAATTTGCTTTTCCTTTCGGTTGGGGAGAACTATGGGGAATTGCTGATAGAACAGATTACGACCTAAAACAACATATGCAATTTTCAAAGGAAGATATGACATATTTGGATGTAGAATCAAATGAAAAATATGTTCCATATTGTATAGAACCTTCTTTAGGTTGTGATAGAGTTGCACTTGCATTTTTATGTAATAGTTTTGATGAAGAATAAATCGCAGAAGGAGATGTAAGAACAGTATTACACTTACATCCAGCATTAGCACCATACAAAGTAGCTGTTTTACCTCTTTCTAAGAAATTAAGTGAAAAAGCAGAAGAAGTATATGCAGAATTGGCTAAAAAATTTATGTGTGATTATGATGAAGCTGGAAGCATAGGAAAGAGATATAGAAGAGAAGATGAAATAGGAACACCATATTGTGTAACAATAGATTTTGATACATTAGAAGATAATAGCGTTACAATTAGAGATAGAGATACAATGGAACAAGTAAGAGTTAAAATAAATGAACTTGAAAATTGGTTAGAAGACAAAATAAACTTTTAAAAGTTGTACTCAAAAATCAAAAGAATAAAATAAAAAGTAACTTATAAAGTTACTAATGTGATAATTGGAGGAAAAACAGTGGGAAATATTAAGTATATTTTAAAAAGATTAAAAACTATGGATAGAAAAGCAATGTTTGAAAAGATTAATTCTATTCATGCTAAAACAGGAAAATCTAAGTTATATCTTTTATATGATATGCAAAGATGTGCAAGAAAATATGGTGCTGGATATATGGATTATGATTTATTTGAAATGTATAATTTGACTCCAGAACAACGTGATACATATATTACTAGAGGAAGAAATGACCAAATTGTAGCTAAATATAATAATAGAGCATATTTTCACATATTTGAGAACAAAAATGAATTTAATGAATTATTTAAGGATTACATAAAAAGAGAATGGATAAATGTAAAAGGTACTCCAAGAGAAGATGTAATTGCATTTATGCAAAGGCATAATACCTTTATGGCAAAGCCAGTAGATGGTGGATGTGGGCACGGAATAGAAAAGATAGATACTGATGAATATAGTTCTTTAGACGAAGTATATAATAAGCTAGTAGAAGGTAACAATAATTTTGAATTAGAGGAAGTTATAAAACAGCACCCCGCAGTTTCAACAATTTACCCTGACGCTATTAATACAGTAAGAGTAGTTACTATTTTAAAAGATGGTGTTGCTCATGTGATTTGTGCGTATTTTAGAATTGGAAATGGAAAATTTGTAGACAATTTTAATAGTGGAGGAATGGTTGCGCCAGTAAATGAAGTAACAGGAGAGGTAATGGACAGAGCAATAGATAAGAAGAAAAATCTATATGAAACACATCCTCAAACAGGTGCTAAAATTAAAGGATTCAAATTTCCTGACTGGGATAAAGCAATAGAAATGTGTAAGAAAGCTGCGACAGTTGTACCACAAATGGGATATATAGGTTGGGACGTCTGCTTTACTCCTGATGGACCAATCTTTGTAGAAGGAAATGAATTTCCAGGACATGATATATACCAACTTCCAGAGCATACACCAAATAAAATTGGTATGATGCCTAAATTTAATATATAAAAAAAGAAACAAGAATATAACAAGGAGAAAAATTTGAAAGGAAAAAAAATAAAGAAGAAAGCTAATTCTTTTATGAAAAATGTTGTGATTTTAATATGTTCACAATTATTAATAAAAGTTTTAGGCCTTATATATAAACTAGTTATGACAAATATTGAAGGATTTGGAGATACAGGACTTGGATATTATTCAGCAGGATATCAAATTTATGCCCTATTACTTACTTTGTCATCAATTGGTATTCCAAGCGTTATCTCAAAATTAGTGTCTGAAAGAATAGCTATTGGAGATACAAAAGGTGCTCAAAGAATATTTAGAGTAGCTTTCAAGTTTTTTACAACAATAGGCTTAATTCTTTCGATAGGACTATTCTTAGGAGCAGATTTTATTGCTACAAACATATTAAATGTACCAGATGTAGCATATGTAATGAAAGTTCTTTCACCAGCAATTGTATTTGTTGCAATGTCAGCAGTATATAGGGGATATTTTTCAGGACAGCAAAATATGAAACCTACAAGTGTATCACAAACTCTTGAACAATTTCTAAATTGTGTACTTTCTATAACATTTGTCTATGCTTGTATAGGAAAAGACCCATATATTATGGCAGCAGCAGGAAATCTTTCTACAACATGTGCAATTGTAATTACATTTATATATTTGTTAATGTATTATAAAAATAATAGAATTAATACAAAGGAATCAATAGAGTCCCCAGAAAGAAGAAAAACAGATAAACAACTACTAAAAACAATTTTAGGGATTTCAATACCTATTACTATAAGTTCATTAATATCTGTAATTAGTGGAGTAATTGATACAGCTACAGTAAGTAACTGTATACAAATTTCTTTGCAAAATGCAAATATGACAAAAGAAGCACTAGAACAAGCTGCAATGAGTGCAACTGGAATATTGTCAAAGGTAGATACTTTAGTAAGCTTTCCTCTAGCAATAAATTTGGCTTTTTCAACAGCTCTTACACCAGCAATATCAGAAGCATTAGCAAAAAAAGACAAAAAGACAGCATCAAGAAGATTGTCATTCTCATTCTTTGCATCATTAATTATCATTTTACCATGTTCACTTGGATTTATAGCATTGTCAGAGCCAATTTTAAAAATGCTATACCCAACAGCATCTAGTGGGGCAGGAGTATTTAGAATAGCTTCAATATCAATGATTCTTACGGCATTATCACAAACATTAACAGGTGGACTATATGGCGTAAATCAATCAAGAATACCTGCAATTGCAGCTGGACTTGGAGCGGTTATAAAATTCATACTTAATATGATATTAATTAGTAATCCAAAAATTGGGATATATGGTGCATCAATAAGTTCATTTGTATACCAAGTAATAGTATTCTTTATATGCTATAATGTAATGAATAGATGTGTGAACATGCATATTAAATTTAAGACACATATATTTAAACCAGCCCTATCTGCTATAGGAATGGGGATAATAGTATTTTTAGGATATAAGTTATTTAGCTCATTTTTAGGAAACACAATAAGTACAATTATTTCAATAATAATAGGAGCGATTTCATATTGCATATTAATACTATTCACAAAAACACTTACAAAAGAAGATATAATGATGATACCTTATGGAACAAAGGTATATAATGTACTTGTTAAATTTGGAATTTACAAAGAGGAAAAAGAAGTGTTAAAATAAGGGAAAATAAAAGGATAAAAATTCCTTCGACCAGAAAACGTGAAAAATGTTACAAGAAATCTCCAAAAAACGTGAAAAAACACTGTAAACAATCTCCTAAAAACGTGAAAAAATCTTGACTATTTTTAATAAAAAGTTATATAATATAATTTATAAATAACTACTTCTAGAGGAGATGAAATTGAATATGAAAAGAAAAATATATGAAGATTTATTAAATTGGAAAAATACATCTATTGATACGCCATTAATGGTTATTGGAGCGAGACAGATTGGAAAAACTTATATTATAAATGAGTTTTGTAAAAATGAATTTGAAAACTATATTTACATTAATTTATTAGATAATCCTAAAATAATAGAATTATTTGAACAGCCAATTTCTACTGAAGAGAAATTTACACAACTAAAATGGATTCTAAATGTTGATATAGATTTGGATTCCACAATAATATTTTTTGATGAAATTCAGTTAAGTGAAAAATTGATTAGCAATTTAAAATATTTTTGTGAGTCAGAAAAACCATATAAAATAATATGTGCTGGAAGTTTATTAGGAGTAAAAATTAATAGATTTCATTCATCATTTCCAGTAGGTAAAGTTAGAATGATTTATATGTATCCAATGGACTTTGAGGAGTTTCTAATGGCAACTTCCATAAATGGAATTATTGATGAAATTCGTAAGTGCTATAATAAAATGCAACCTTTAAGCCAACCATTACATGAAAAATTATTAAAATTATACAGATTATACTTATGTATTGGTGGTATGCCACAGGCGGTAGATAATATAGTAAAGGTTGACCAAGATATATTCAAATTTGATAAAGAAATTATTACAAATATTATTGAATCATATCTGAATGATATGAACCAATATATTTTAAATAGTACTGAAAAATCAAGAATAGAAGCTATATATAAATCAATACCATCTCAATTAGGAAATACCAGTAACAAATTTCAATATGCAAAAATAAATTCAAATGCAAGAAGCAGAGATTATGAAAGTGCAATGCAATGGCTAATTGCAAGTACAATGGTGTATAAATGTAACTTAATTAAAACTGTACAAATTCCTCCAAAAGCATATTGTGACGAAGAATATTTTAAATTATATTTAAGTGATGTAGGATTATTAACGTCGTTATTAGAAATAAAATATAACGACATACTTTTAGATAGTGATTTCATATATAAAGGGAATATTGCAGAAAACTATGTAGCTCAAACTTTTGTAAGTAAAGGTATTAGTTTATATTATTGGAAATCAAATAGTGATGCAGAAGTTGATTTTATATTATATAATGAAGATGGATTGATACCAATTGAAGTAAAAGCTTCAAATAATGTCACTTCAAAAAGTCTAAATAGCTATATAAAGCAATACAAACCAAAATATTCAATAAGATTATCTACTAAAAATTTTGGTTTTGAAAACAATATAAAATCCATACCATTGTATGCTGCTTTTTTAATAAAATAAAAGGACAAAATAAGTTATTCAAAATTATCCAAAGAAAGGAAAATACAATGAAAGATATAGCAATGTATTTTATAATCTATTTAATAGTAATTAATATAATAGCGTTTCTTGCAATGTATATAGATAAAAGAAAAGCAAAATATGGAAGATGGAGAATACCAGAACAAACACTATTTATACTAGCAGTAATAGGAGGTAGTATTGGTGCAATTATAGGTATGTATATTTTCAGACATAAAACAAAGAAACTAAGATTTTCAATTGGATTTCCATTAATCCTAGCTTTACAAATAATACTTATTACATCATTATGGAATGATTTTGTAAAAATTTTATTAAAATAATACTGTAAAAGGTACCTAGATATATCTTACTAGTACAAAGTAGAATATAAATATTACAAAAATATTACAAAAATATTACAATTATATAACATTTTCTAAAAATATTGAAAAAGAAACACTAATAGTATAAAATAAAAATATACTATTAGTGTTTTTTTACATATGAGTAAACAAAAAAAGAAAATTGTAAAAAAGGAGAAAAAATATGATGGAAGCTGAAAGCCTTGCAACTGTACACACACACACACACACACACACACACACACACACACACACAATACATTTACCAAAACAGTATGCAAAAATGCAAGAGCAATTCAAATGAAATAAATAAAAGAGAAGTAAGCTATATTATAAATAAAGATAATAGGCATTATTATTGGTGCCTATCCTTTTATATATAAAATGTGCAAGTGAAAGTAAGTGCAAAAATAAAAATATAAATAAAAAATAATTACAAAAGAAAATTAAGAAATTGGAGGTGAACTTGATGCTAACTAATATAAAAGAAAATAAGGATAAATATGCATAAAACAAGTAAAAAAGATGCAAAATATAAAAAAGAAAGTAAACAAAAGAATATTAAATACAGAAAAAACCAATTAAAAAGGAGAGGCAAAGAACAATGAAAGAAAAAATAAATAATATAAAAATGCAAAATAGAAAAATAGAGAATCAAAAAGGTATAACATTAGTGGCTTTAGTAATAACGATAGTAATACTAATAATTTTAGCAACAGTAACAATAAATATGGCATTTGGAGATAATGGATTGATAAAATATGCAGAAGAAGCAAGAGATAAGACAGCAAATTCAACAATAGCAGAAGCAGAAGGAATAAATAGTATGGTAGACCAATTTGCAAATGTATTAGTGGGAGATAGTGAAATGCCAGTAG
>CALXQG010000048.1 GCA_944390515.1 uncultured Clostridia bacterium | reverse complement strand
GATATTTTATCAGAAAAATTAATATTTGTCTTTATTTTTTTACTGGTAAAATATGTCAGAGAATTATTTTACCCTAAAAAAATATAAAAAACTATTGATAAATTAGTAAAAAAAGTATATAATACAAATGGTATGAGGAATTTAATTATTGTATGGAGGGGACCAACAAGAGCCTGTGAACCTTGTCAGGTCCGGAAGGAAGCAGCAATAAGCAGTAGTTCTTGTGTGGAAACTTCCATAGAGTAATTAAATTACTCACACCATTTTTTAAAGATGTGGGGTGATATAAATTGTCGTACACAGCATTATATAGAAAATTTAGACCATTAAAATTTGAAGAAATAGTTGGACAAGAACATATTACAAAAACACTTAAAAATCAGATTATAGCTGGAAGAGTGGGCCATGCATATTTATTTAATGGAGGAAGAGGAACAGGAAAAACTTCTGCAGCCAAGGTTTTAGCAAGAGCAGTGAATTGTTTAAATCCGATTGATGGGGAACCATGTAACGAATGTGAAATTTGTAAAGCAGCACTTACTGGTTCACTAACAGACATAGTAGAAATGGATGCAGCCTCTAACAATAGTGTAGAAGATATTCGATCAATTAGAGAAGAGGTTAATTTTTTACCAACTCTAGCTAAATATAGGGTATATATTATAGATGAAGTTCATATGCTTTCAACAGGTGCTTTTAATGCACTGCTTAAAACTTTGGAGGAACCACCATCGCATGTAAAGTTTATATTAGCTACAACAGAGCCACAAAAGTTGCCGGCTACTATACTTTCAAGATGCCAAAGATTTGATTTTAAAAAGATATCTAATGAAGATATTATTAAGAGACTAGAATATGTTTCAAAAGAAAGTAATATAGAAGTGACTAATGAGGCACTAAAATTAATTGCTATACTTTCTGAAGGAGCAATGAGAGATGCTTTAAGTATATTGGAAAGATGTTTGCAAGATGGAGAGACAAATATTGATGAAGACAAGATTAAAGATTTAGTTGGAATACCAAAACTTACATATATTCATTCAATTGTAAAAGCATTTATAGACTACAATGTAGAAGAAACAATAAAATCTGTTGATTTAGTATTAAACCAAGGAAAAGATTTAAACAATCTACTTTGGGAAATAATTAAATATGTAAAAGATATATTAGTATTTAAAGCAACTGGAAAACTAGAAATATATAATTCTAGTGAGTTGGAAGAAATTAGACAATTGGCAGACAAAGTTACAAAAGAAAGGCTATTATATATTATTACAGATTTATCCAAACTTGAAAATGATATGAAGTGGTCTTCACAAAAAAGTATATTATTTCAAATAGAAATGATAAAATTATGTAGTCAAAATATTATAGAGCAACCTGTGCAAAATGTGGATAAAAGGCAACAAAACAAAAAAGAAACTGTGGATAACTCTGGCAAGCTTACTGTAGGAAGCAACTCAAAACTAGATGAAAAGCAAAATCAAGTAGAAACACTTTCACAAGCTATTTCTAAATTTGACATAGTAAATGGTTGGAGAGATATTTTAGATAATTTAAGGCAAAATGGAAAAATAATGTTATATTCTAATTTGCTTAAGGCTAAAGCAATTGAACTTAATGATATGTGCATAGGGATTAGTTTCCCTGAAGGAATAAATGCTTTTGGAAAGTCCATATTAGAAAAACCAGAAAATATAATAGAGTTGTCAAAAATTATTTCAATGGAATATGGAAAAGACATGAAAATAAAGATTATTGATAATGTGGAGCAATTGCCAAAAAAGGAAGAAAAAAAAGAAAGTGAAATAGAAAATATGGCAGGGAATTTGGATATTCCTATAAATATTATAGAGGAGTAGACAAAAAATAAAAAATAAAAATGGTGCGAAAAGGCCTGTCCCATTTGTGCCAAAAGAAAGGAATGTGAGATTATGGCAAAAAGAGGAGGATTCCCAGGTATGGGAGGATTTGGTGGAATGAATATCAACCAATTAATGAAAGAAGCAAAAAAAATGCAATCTGATATGGAAAAGTCACAGGAGGAATTGGCAGCAAAAGAATTTGAGGCAACGGCTGGTGGGGGAGCCATATCTGTAAAAGTATCAGGCAATAAGGAGTTAAGAGAGATTATAATTAAAAAGGAAGTTGTTGACCCAGAAGATGTAGAAATGTTACAGGATTTAATTATAACATCTGTAAACGAAGCTTTAAGAAAAGTAGACAGTGAGCAAGCTGCAACTTTAGGGAAAT
The DNA here is from genome assembly GCA_944390515.1 of uncultured Clostridia bacterium. Lineage (GTDB taxonomy): Bacteria > Bacillota > Clostridia > TANB77 > CAG-508 > CALXVA01. Next base: position 7,429 of record CALXQG010000048.1, on the reverse strand, counting down.
ATAATATACCAGGACTAATGTAATATATAAATGCTATAAGCTTTATAAAAGGAGTAATATCCTTATATAAAATAAGTTTATAGCATTATTAAATTAAAGGAATAGAAAGGAAAATTAATATGTCGTACTATTCACCATCAATAGAAAAATTAATAGAAGCATTCGAAAGACTACCAAGCATAGGAAATAAAACGGCAGCAAGACTTGCTTTTTATATATTAAATGCTAGCAATGAGGAAACTGATGAATTTATTTCTGCAATTCAAAATGCAAAAAATAATTTAAAATATTGTTCAAAATGCTTTAATATATCTGATACTGATCCATGTGAAATTTGTGCGAATCCAATGAGAGATTCATCAATAATATGCGTTGTTGAAGATGTAAAAGATGTTGTGGCTATGGAAAGAACACATGAATTTAAAGGTTTGTATCATGTACTACATGGTAGTATATCTCCAATGAATGGTATAGGACCAGATGATATTAAAATAAAAGAATTGTTGTCAAGACTTATGGAAGGTGGAGTGAAAGAATTAATATTAGCTACAAATCCACGAGTTGAAGGAGAAGCAACAGCGATGTATATATCTAAATTGGTAAAACCATTAGGTGTAAAAGTTACTAGAATAGCACATGGAATTCCGGTAGGAGGAGATTTAGAGTATACAGATGAAGTAACCTTGTCCAAAGCACTAGAGGGTAGAAGAGAATTATAAATTATGTTACAATTTCATTTTCATCTTTGTCTACAGAAAGAAGTGCAAGTATATCTGCAACCGAGGTAAAAAAAGCGATTAATTTGGCAATATCATTAACAGAATAATTGTTATTAATATATAGAGCAATAGAATTTGCAAGAGCAGTAAGCTCTGCACCAGATAAATTAGAAATGTTATTCATAAGGCCTCCCATATAGAATATGAGAAGGCCTTTATTTTGTGAATATTTTTTTAATTAATTGTAATTTATAGAATTTTCTTCATTATAATTTCACAAATATTTTTTGTGGAATCTTTTTTTGCTAAAAGTTTAGAATTTTCTTTCATTTTTTCTAATCTTTTAGGATTTGAAAATAATTCTTTTATTACTTCATCTGGATTATCTGTATTTTTAAGCCATACGGCAACATTATGTGCCTCAAGAAATTCTGCATTTTCTTCTTCTTGTCCAGGTATTGGATTAATTACAAGCAAAGGCAAGTCAGAAGCCAAGCTTTCACTTGTAGTTAAGCCTCCTGGCTTTGTAACAACAATTGAAGATATACTCATAAGTTCAGGAACTTTATTTGTATAATCTAAAACCCTAACTCGATTTTCAGCGTCTAATCTATGTACTAATTCCATAAATCCATTGTTCATTTTAGGATTTTTTCCTGAAATTGCTACAATTTGAAAAGTAGGTAAATTGTTTATAAGTGATTCTAGAATTTGTAAAGTTCTGTCTTTACCAAGTCCAAATTCTCCTCCACCAAAAAACAGCACAACAGGACTTGTTTCATTTAGATTAAATTCTGCACATACATCATGCTTGTCATATTGGATAAAAAATCTGTCTGATAAAGGAATACCTGTTACATAAACTTTATTATGGTCAATTCCATAATCTATTAAATAGTTTTTCATGTTATCATTAGAAACAAAATATCCATTGGTATATTCATGTCCAATAAGCCATTGCTCATGAGGAGCAAAATCTGTTAAAACTGTTACTAATTTGCAATTTATTTTGCCTTTTCTTTTTAAATAGCTTACCATTTGGCTACTAAAAGGATGTGTAGAAATAACTAAATCTGGATTTACTTCTTTAATTAAATTTTTTAATTTTATAGCCATAACTTTGTTAGTTCTAGAACTAACATGACCAAGCAACCCTTTTTGAGAGTTGGAATATACTTTACCCCATAGGTTAGGAGCTTTTTTGGCCATCTCTTTATATGCTCCAGTTGTAATTTTATTTAAAATTTTATTTATATATTCAATGCAATCTACGATCTCTGTTTTAACTTCAAAATTATCATCAAGATATTTCTTTATGGATTTAGCAGCTGAGTAATGTCCTCCACCATATGCCGCATAAAAAATCAAAACTTTTTTCATAAATACCCCTTTTATTAATTATTGTTTTTATAGTGTATATTAACTCGATTAATTTATTTGCAATTATTTTAACATAAAAAAATAAAAAAGTCTAAAAATTAAGAATAAATTAACAAAATTTACACAAAATATGAGAAAGGAATTTTGAAATATATAAAAGGAAGGATTGATTTTGTGGAAAAAATAAAAAGTAAATTGATAGATTGGAAAAATAGACTTAAGGATAGGCATATGCTTAGCATAATTGTCGTTCTTTTTTCAACTATAGTAATTCTAGGAATATACACATATAAAAAACAAATAGAATTTAGACAAGCCTCAGAAAATTCATACAATATGGCGTTTTATGAAGTAGTAGATTATGTTCAAAATGTAGAGGTATATTTGGCAAAATCACTTATTACTAATTCACCAGCAAGCAGTGCAGAAAGTTTAACTAATGTATGGAGAGAAGCTAATTTAGCTTTAAGCTATTTAGCACAACTACCAATAGACAGTCATGAATTAGAAAATACATCAAAATTTTTAAATCAAGTAAGTGATTATAGTTATTCTTTATATACAAAAAATTTAAAAGATAATGAATTAACAGAAGAAGATATGAAAAATTTAAAAGATTTACATGAATATAGTGTGGAATTAGAAAATACACTAAATCAATTATCTGCAGATATAAATGATGGAAGAATAAGTTGGGGAGAGTTAACAAAAGAAGGAACAATAGCTTTTGCTCAACAAGTAAGTAATATATCGCAAGACAGTTTTGACAACTTAGAACAAACTTTTCATGAATATTCTGGGCTAATTTATGATGGAGCATTTTCTGAACATATAACAAAAGTGGAAAAAGTAGGTCTTACGGGAGAAAATATAAATGAAGAAACAGCAAAAAATAAAGCTACAGAACTTTTTGGAAATAATAATATAAAGGAAGTAAATTCATATGGAAAAAGTGAAGGAGATATAACTTCATATGATTTTGGAATAAGTTTTAATGATGAAACATCTGCTACAGTATCTATTTCAGAAAAGGGTGGACATATAATATATATGGATAAAAACAGGGAAGTAACAGCAGAAACAATTTCTCAAGAGGAAGCTGACAAAAAAGCTAAAGAATTTTTGGAGTCAAAGGGCTTTAAAAATATGAAGGAGACATACTATTTAAAGCAAAGTGGAATTGTAATAATAAATTATGCATACCAACAAGACAATGTAATAATATATCCAGATTTAATAAAAGTAAAAGTTGCACTTGACAATGGGGAAGTTCTTGGAATAGAAACAACAGGATATCTAAATTCACATCAGGAAAGGAAAATACAAGAACCAAAAGTAACAACAGAAAAAGCAAAAGAAAGTTTAAATAAAGATTTAACAATAGAAAGTGAGGAACTAACCATTATTCCTACTGAATGGAAGACAGAGGTATTGTGTTGGGAATTTGAAGGGAATATAGAAGGCTTAGACTTTATAGTATATGTAAATGCTGAAACAGGAAAGGAAGAAGATATTCTAATAGTTACAAATACACCAAATGGAACTTTAACTCATTAGTGGCGCAAATGGGACAGGCCTAAATGTGCTAACTTCATAATTAATATGTAATTTAAGAAAAAATAAACTAGTATTATTCTAGTTTATTTTTTACTTGTAAAAAGAACTTCTATGGCATATAATATCATAAGCAAAACAATCAAGAAGGGAGAATATGAAAATTTATGGGAGAAATTTTTGTAAGAGACATTTTGAAATTATGTAACGGACAGATTATACTAGGAAGTGAAAATCAAATTTTAGAGAATTTTACTAATGATACTAGAGAAGTAAAAGACGGATATGTATATATAGGGTTTAAGGGTGAGAACAATGATGGAAATTTAATGTTTGAAAATGCATTAAAAAATGGAGCGAAAGTATGTATATTGCAGTCATCTAGTTTTAAAGAAAAATTAGATGTGGATAGCATAAAGAAAGAGTATTCAGATAGAACAATAGTATTAGTAGACAATACTATTGTAGCCATACAAAAAATAGCAGAATACAAACGAAGTTTATATGACATACCAGTTATAGGGATAACTGGTAGTGTTGGAAAAACTAGCACAAAGGACATAATTGCTAGTGTAATGTCTAAAAAATATAATGTGCTAAAAACATTAGGAAACTATAATAGTCAAATAGGATTGCCTTTAACAGTTTTAAGATTAAAGAATCATAATGCAATGGCTATAGAAATGGGAATGAGCCAAAAAGGGGAACTTAGTAATCTTACGAAAATAGCAAAACCAACAGTTGCAGTTATTACAAATATTGGAACTGCGCATATAGGAAACTTAGGTTCAAGAGAAAATATATTAAAAGCTAAATTAGAAATATTAGAAGGTTTGCAAGATGGAGGAACACTGGTAATAAACAATGATAATGACTTGCTTAAGAAGTGGAACGAAGAAAATCCTAATAAAAAGTTTAAAGTAGTTACATTTGGCATTGAAAATAAAAGTGATATTATGCCATATGATATTGTTTCATCAGATAGTGGAAGTACATACAAGATAGATATAGAAGGAAAAACATACTGTGTAAATGTGACAGTAGGTGGAAATCACTTTGTATTAAATAGCTTATGTGCAATTGCAATAGGAAGAATATATGGAATTAATATGGAAGATATATTAGATGGAATAAAAAATTTTGAGCTTACCAAAAGAAGAATGCAAGTAGAAAAAAATAAAGATGGTGTAACAATCATAAATGATTGTTATAATGCCAATTATGATTCAATGAAAGCCGCTATAGAATATTTGGGAAAATTAGAGGCAACAAAAAAAATATCAGTATTAGGAGATATGCTTGAATTAGGTATTTTTTCTAAAGAATTGCATGAAAAAGTAGGAGAAGAAGTTGCTAGAAATAATATAGATGTACTTATTACTGTTGGAAATGATTCTAAATATATTGCCAGTAAAGCAATAGAAAATGGAATGCAAAAAGATAATGTATATCAATTTAATAGTAATGATGAAGCAGTGAATCTAATAAAGAAATTGGTAAAACCTAATGATGCAATGCTTATCAAAGCATCAAATGGAATGAAATTCCAAGAAATCTTTGAAAAGATAATATGTGGATAATTTATACACATACCAAATAAGAGGAGGAATAAAGAGAAAATGGAGATATTAAAAAAAGATAGTGAAGTAGATGACTTACTGAAAAAAATTGACAGTGATATAAAGAAAGAATTATCAGAAAAAAGATATAATCATTCAATTGGTGTGATGAAAAAGGCAGAAGAACTTGCCAAAATTTATGGAGTTAATGCAAATATAGCAAAATTAGTTGGATTAGCACACGATATTGGGGAAGAATTATCAAAAGAGGAAAAATTAAGTTATTGCGAGAAAAATGGAATCGTTATTGATGACACAGAAAGATTAAATGTGGGCTTATTACATGGAAAAATAGGTGCTGACATATGTAAGAGAAGATATGGATTTACAACAGAAATGCAAAATGCTATAAAGTATCATACTACTGGAAACGAACACATGGACAAATTAGCAAAAGTAATATTTGTAGCGGATAAAATTGAAGAAAATAGGAAGTATAAGGACAATCGAAAGGCAGAAAAGCTTGAAGTTGCAAGAAAATTGGCAAAAGAAAATTTGGATATGGCTGTATTATTTGAGATAGATGAGTCTTTAGAATATACAATAAGCAAAAAAGAATTAATACATATTGACAGTATATTAACGAGAAATAGGATAATTATCGACAATAAAGCGGAAAAAAAGTAGTATTTAGGTCTTTATTTCCCTCCGAAAGTGTGATATAATAAGGATGCTTTAAAAGGGGGGAGGATTATGATATTCAAAGACTATTATAGAATATTAGGCTTGGAAAGCAGTAAGGTAACACAAGATGAAATAAAATCGGCATATAGAGAGCAAGCCAAAAAGTATCACCCAGACATTAATTCAGGAAATAACTTTTCAGAAGAAAGGTTCAAAGACATAAATGAAGCATATAAAGTTTTATCAGTTCCTGCCTCAAAAAGAAGATATGATAGAATGTGGAATTCTAATGTAGGGAAAAAACAGAAATTTGAGGAGAGTAAAAGAGAAGAAGGTTCAGTATTTAGTAATTTCTTTAATATGTTCTTCGGAGAACAAATAAAAAAAGAAAATAAAATAAATAAGCAGAAAACTCCAATTAAAGGTGAAAATATAGAGACTGAAATAGATGTTTCTATAGAGGAAGCTTTTTATGGCCAGAGTAAGAAAATATCTCTTAGAACTCAAAATGGAAAGATGAAAACCTTTACCATTAAAATACCATCAGGAATTAGAAATGGAGAAAAGATAAGACTTTTAGGGCAAGGCAAAAAGGGTGAAAACGGAGGAAAAAACGGAGATTTACTAATAAAAATAAATATTAAAAATGATAAAAAGTTTGCTTTAAGAGGAATTGATTTATATACAGATTTATGTATAACCCCATGGGAAGCAGTACTTGGGACTAAAGTATCAATAGAGACAATAGGAGAAACCATATTTTTGCATATACCACAAGGAATTCAAAGCGGAGAAAAAGTGAAGATACAAGGTAAAGGCTATAAGGATGGAAAAGGTGGAAGAGGAGAGCTTATTGCAAACGTTAAAATCATGATACCTAAAGTATTAACAAAAGAAGAAATGAAAATTTTTGAGAAACTAAATCAAATATCTAAATTTAATCCTAGAACCAGTATGGAATAAAATATGTAATAGTAGTTGATAGCTTATAAAACTTTAGTGTAAAAGAAAACACTATATCGTTAACATAATTCGAAAAAACATTGACATAATAATTATTATAAGGTATAATTAATTATAGTGATTCTATACCAAAGACAAGCTATGGCAACGAAGATTCATAGAAAGAGGGTAGATGTAAATGGAGATTGTACAAGGTAAACACTTTAGTATAACCGATCCACAAGGAGTAAATACAGTAATATATAAAATAAATGAAACAGAAAAAGAATATTTAAAAGAATCACCAAAATACACAATAGAGAGATTAGACTTTACAGAAGAATTAAGAGGAGATGCTAAAAAAAAGACTTTTTTTGTTGACGAACCAAAAGAAGAAGAGGATTTAATAATACTTTCTTTTGGCAAAGATAGAGTTGTAGTAAATATGGGAATATTACAAGAAAATAAAGTGACAATATCTAAAAAGCCTACTTTAATAAAGTTTGATACTCTTTATTCTGAAAAAGAAACAGTTTTTAAAGAGTTTAAATATACACCAAATTTAAAAAGACCAATAACTATTATTGATCC
>CALXQG010000047.1 GCA_944390515.1 uncultured Clostridia bacterium | reverse complement strand
TTGTTTAGCATAAAATCATCAAACTGTTTTTTTGACAATGGTAACAAAGTTATTTCTCCAACAATTTTATTAAAATTTAAATCTCTAACAAAAATATGTATATCTTTATTTTTATTATCCCATTCCATAACTTGCTCAACCCTTGAAATTGTTGATGGTTCTAAATATTCTTTTTCAATATTCCATACATCTTCAAAATCTATTTGTGTATGATTACTATATTCAATCACATATCTTTCTCTCACCTTTTTACACCATTCCTTTAATTTATATATAAAAAGTTAGTAAGTTAGTTTTTTAAAATAAACACAAGTACTTTTTAATATGCATACTTTAAAAAATGTTATTAAAATAGCGTAAATTATAATTAATCTAATTTAATTAATTAAATGCAAATTATTATCATATAAATATGAAATAAAAAATTTAATCACTAATATTATTTAAATAATTCGCCACATCTTCTAAACTATTATAAACCCTACAACCATTATCTTTAATTATATCTTCTACTGATCTTATGCTTTCTAATAGATGGCCTTCAAATTTTAAATCATTACATTTATATAATACGCAAAAAACAAGTTTATTTGGAAATTTATTACTATAATCAACAGCAGAAGCTATCGAAGTAAAACCTTTTTGTTGAGGCGTTATTACATATAATAAAATATCGCATTCGTTAATTCTTTTTGTTTTATCCTTTTTAGCATTATCATTATATACCCAATTATTAACTACAGGGTTTATACATTTTACATTAGAATTTAGTAATAAAATTAATTTGTCTCGCCAATTGCTATTTCCACAAGTTCCACCTAAATGTACCTTAATCATTTTATCACTATCCTTTCATATATTTCCGAAGCATAAAATTTTGATATTGCATATCCATTTCTATTCTCATTTTATCACCATATTTTAATGAATCAACTATTAAAATTATACTATAAATAACAAAATATTTCTATATTGCACAGAAAAAATACTACTTTTATTATTAAATTTAAAAATATAATTTTGAAATTGTATAAACAAGATATTGAAAATAATTAAATATTTGGTATAATAAATTTATCAGTTGATTTAATCAATCTTGGGAGTATATTTTTTCGCATACGTGTATAGTTAAGGCTCCATTTGAATACAACTTACGGACTATAATAATTCGTAAGTTTTTATATAAATATTAAACTTTAATGTTCTCTTTCTAGGAAGGAGGACATTTTTATACTTGAATTTAAAGTCATAGAAGAACTTAAACCTAGCCAAAAAATAATAGAACTTATTAAAAACTGTACTTACAAAATATCACTTAAGTTTTCACTCTGTAAGTTTCTAATAAATCCCTTGCTTCTTTATTTATTTGTAATTTTCATAACAACCTACATTACTTTCTATTTGTTGATTAAACAAATACCAAAAATAACTAATACTATTCCTAACATTTGTTTTATGCTTGGCTTGTTCTTTTTATCTTTATAAAATAATGAGATTATAACAACAACTATTATTGATGTTGGTCTAACATAAGAACTTAAAGTTACGGAATTACTAGATAAATAATTACTTAAATATAAAGCAGCAAAACCAAACACCTGTTGAATAAGTACCCATTTTATTATATTTTTATTTTTTTTGTGATACTGAAAATTATATCTTTTTGAAAATATAATTGTTAACATTATGTTTAATATCAATATAAAAACGGCATTTGACCAATATTGTAAAATAAAATGTGTTGTATAACTCATTAAGAGTGAAGTAGAAATTCTTACTATTAAGTCCTTTTGCAAATTTTTAATTTTTATTTTTGAATCTGCTATTGTAAAAACACCAATAATAGTTAATAATATTGACAATACTGATACTACTCCTAGATTTTCAATTCCTAATATTACATCAATAATAAAGGCTATAATAATACTTAACGTCAAATATGCTGAATCCTCATATGGGTTTAAATATTTTAGACATCCAACTATTGTATGCTGTTTTTTATATCTTAAAAACATTGCTACTATAAGTAAAATTATAGGAATAAATCTAAATTCAAATTTTAATTGTCCTGTATAAAATTCTATGATTACCATTATTAAAGAAAAAGGAATCATAGATAAACACATATAATAAAAATAATCTTTTCTACTTATTCCTATATTTACTAAATGCTTATCTAAATATTGTCCAATTGCTCCAAATAATCCTGCAAATATTACTATATATATAAATAACAATTTATTCACCTCTTTTAATTATAGATATCTAAAACTCTTACCCAAATAGTCAATCGTTCATTTCTTAATAACATTTCTTTTAGTTTGACTTATAAAGATGTAGTTTCTTTAAGTTTTGTATAATCATTACATTCTCTTACATTAAATACAAAATTTAATATATCATCTAACCCGTCTTTTTCTTCAATAATGTTAAACATATTATAGAACTTTGCGATATTTGAAGTTTTATCCAATAATTTATTAATAGATGGACTTAATAACCATGAACTACAATAATAACATGTTTTTATGAATCTCACATCCTGCTAATAATAAAACATTAGTTATAAACGGATCACTAATGTTTCCAAATAAGTCTGAAGTATTCTTAACATGCCATAGTTTTCTAATTTTATCGTTTTTATCTATAAACAATAGATTATATATATTATTTACTTTATCTTGATAATCACTATTTTGTTGTATTTCATCAACGCACGTATAACATTTCACCTTATATTCATTATCAGATATAGAATAAAAACTCAGTGCATTAGAAATCATCTCTCTTGTAATTAAAATTTTCACTATTCGTATTTTCTCAACTTCTTAAATAAATCACTATAAGCCTTATCTACATCTATATAATTTACCATCGTAATTTTATGATTATTAGATGTTAATTCGTAAGTTGTATTATTTTAATATGCTATTCTGTAAAAGAACTAGGATGATATGCAGTAATTCCGGATTCTTCTGCTTTTCTTAAAACATCTAATCTGTCATCTACAAAAGCCATTTTAGATAAAGGAATATTAAAATGTTTTGAATATTCTATAATAACTTCAGGCTTTAGCATTGTAGAACAAATAAAAAATATATTTTCTTTTTTTATGTTTGGATAATTTTCTTGTAGCCATTTATACTTTTGTTCTATTTCATTGTTAGTAGTTACTGTACCTAAAATAAAAACTTTATCGCTATCTAAATTTTTAATTATATTTTGCATAGTTTTAAGAGGCCTGGCTGTATAAAATAGATTTCCAAATAGTAAATCTTCTAATGATTGACAACCAAGCTCACTGCATTTACCTCCATATAATATATCTTTATATCTATATTCTGACAAAGTTCCATCAACATCAAAAAATACATATTTGTTTTTTAATTTCTCTATCATATTCATTACTCCTAACATTATATTATTTTGTCAAGTTAAAACTAAATTAATTATACTATATTATGATGTTTTTTTCCATACTACATAAAAAATATATTAGAAAATGGTATAAATGGGTGTAATCAAAAAAATATAAAAATCTCATACTTACATTGAAAAAATATAAAATTCGTAAAAAATGTGTCTAAAAAATTGAATTAAATCCATATTTTGGATTCTGTGGATTTTGCTAACCATTGGATTAGTTTTTGGATTCTATTATCTCGAAAATAAATGGTTAGATTAAGCACTACAAAAGCAATTATCCCCTGGTTTAACTGGGGGATAATTGCATAAATATTAAATCACTTGCAATAGTTTAGCATTTTCTCTTTATTATGTTTTATTGATAAATTTTTCTTTCAAACTTAAAATTATATTAAATTATATTATATTATCTCTATCTAAATCTATTTTTTTAAATTTATGAAATAATAGTCTACATTTTTTAATATAGTTTTTAAAACTTTGAACATTAGCATATTTCAAGAAATAAGTAAAAGAATGAACAAGAACTTATTTAAATAAATAAAAAACATAATTGAATTTGTATAAAATTCCAAAATTAGCATATATTATCTTTAAGAGGTGGTTGTATGCTAAATTTTACAAAAATGACAGGACTTGGAAATGATTATATTTATATAGACTGTACAAAAGAGAAGGATATAAAGAACATTTCAGAAATGGCAAGAAAATTAAGTGATAGACATTTTGGAATTGGTGCAGACGGACTTATTGTAATAAATAAAGCAGATGATGGCAAATCTGATTTTAAAATGAGAACTTTTAATAGTGATGGTAGTGAAGCTGAAATGTGTGGAAATGGAATACGTTGTTTAGGCAAGTTTATACATGACAATCATTTAAGTGATAGTGATAAAGTTTCTATTGAAACACTAGCGGGAATAAAGAAAATCAAGATATTAGAAGATGAAAAAGGTAATTGTAATGAAGTTATAGTAGATATGGGAGAACCATTATTTCAAGATAAAAACATACCATATAATGTATATGAGGCTTTTAATAAAGACTTGGATTTAGACGTAAAAGGCAAACAAATGAGATTTACTGTTGTATCAATGGGAAACCCACATGCAATAACATTTGTAGAGAATATAAATAATGTAGATATTAATGAATATGGACCTCAAATAGAGAACAACCCAATATTTCCAAATAGAACTAATGTAGAGTTTGTCGAAATAGTTGATAAAAACAACATAAAGGTAAGAGTATGGGAAAGAGGAGTTGGAGAGACATTTGCATGCGGTACTGGTGCTTGTGCAGCAGTTGTCGCTTCTGGACTAAATGGATATACTGATGAAAATGTTACAGTTGAACTTCCAGGAGGAAAATTAAAAATTGAATGGGGAAAGGATAACCATATTTATATGCAAGGACCTGCAACAACAGTTTACGAAGGAAACATAAAATAAAATTGACGAAGCTACAGCTATTTGAATGATACACAGGGGAGGTAATGCCTCTCCTGTGTATTGTATAATAATATATATTTGCATTTCTTTAAATTTACAAATTAGTTATAGCATTACGAGCTAGTTCATCACAACGATTATTATATTCATTATCAGCATGTCCTTTAACTTTAATAAAAGTAACATCATGAGTTTTAGTAAGTAATAACAGTTCTTGCCAAAGCTCTTTATTTTTAACTTCTTTTTTATCAGCAGTTTTCCAATTATTTTTCTGCCAGCCTAAAATCCACTTCTGTAAAAATGCATTTACTACATATGCACTATCACTATATAAATTTACTTTACAAGGAAACTTTAGAAGTTTCAATGCTTCAATTACTGCTGTCAATTCCATTATATTATTTGTAGTATTTTCTTTTCCACCAGATATTTCCTTTTTATTATCTTTATACATAAGTACTGCACCCCAACCGCCAGGTCCAGGATTACCAGAACAAGCACCATCTGTATATATTGTAACTTCTTCCATTTTTACCTCCAGAAATAAAATATACTTTTCTAAAAAATACAATTTACATTGTAAAATTTACCTTTTTGTGATATTATATCAGTAAAAGTTTTTTTGTACAAGATAATGTGACAAATTTATTCTTGTAAGAAGGGGGATTTTATGAGTAGAGTACTTGGAATAATAGCTGAATATAATCCATTTCACAATGGTCATTTATACCAAATAGCTAAAGCTAAACAAGAAACTGATGCTCAATATGTAGTTGCTGTAATGTCAGGAAATTTTGTACAAAGAGGGAATACTTCTATTATAAATAAATGGACAAAAGCTAAAATGGCACTTTTAAATGGTGTGGATTTAGTAATAGAAATCCCAACAATTTATAGCATATCAAGTGCAGAAAATTTTGCAGAAGGAGCTATAAAAATATTAAATTCTTTAGGAATTATAGATATACTATCTTTTGGAATGGAAGCAAATGATATTTCAACATTAAACAATATTGCAAATGTACTATATAGTGAACCAAAAGAATATATAACAATGCTTTCACATGAACTAAAAAAGGGAAATTCATTTCCAAAAGCAAGAGAAAATGCATTATTAATGTACTTAAATGATATAAAAAGGTATGCAAATATACTCTCAGGTTCTAACAATATACTAGGAATAGAATATCTAAAAGCTATGAGAAAAACAAAGAGTAAAATTATACCAGTAGGAATAAAAAGAGAAAAGGTATTATATAATGATAAATATATAGTAGATGAATTTGCAAGTGCAACTGCTATTAGAAAAATGCTTATGACTAAAGAATTAAACGATATTAGTAAAGTAATGCCTAGAAGTGCATATCTGTTATTAGGCGAAGAATTAAAAAAAGGTCATTATGTTATAGATATTGCAAGATTTGAAAAAGAAATAATATATAATTTAAGAAGAATGTCAACAGAAGAAATATCAAAAATACCAGATGCATCTGAAGGATTAGAAAATTCTTTAAAAAATGCAGCAGATTCATGCAATACTTTAGAAGAATTAATAAATATTGTAAAAACAAAAAGATTCACGCAAACTAGATTACAAAGAATATTGTTATATACATTATTAGGAATAGATAAAAAGCAAATGGAGACATCAAAAAAAGTTGTACCATATGTTAGAGTATTAGGTTTTAATAATAGAGGAAAAGATTTGATATCTGAAATGATGAAATTAAATCCTAAGCTTAATGTAGTTACCTCAGTTAAAAAATATATGGATAATGTAGCAAATAAAAATTTAAAAGAAATGTTAGAAAAAGATATTTTAGCTACAAATATATATACTTTAGGATATTATTCAGATTCATATGCTAACTTAGATTATACAAATAAAATAGAGATTATATAATTAGGGAGACAGACAATGATTATAGGGATTACAGGAAGTTCAGGTGCAGGAAAAAGTACAGTTTGTGAACTTCTTTCTAAAAAGTACAATATGCAAATTATAAATGCAGATGAGGTTGCAAAAGAATTATCTAAAAAAGGGACAGACTATATTAAAGATATAGTTTCAAAATTTGGCAAAGACATAGTTGATGAAAAAGGAGATTTAAGAAGAAAAAAATTAGGAGAGATAATATATACTAATGATTCAAAAAGAGAAGAGTTAAATAGTTGTACTTTTAAATATATAAAAAAAGAGATATTCAAAAAAATAGAAAAAATGAATCAAGATAATATAGTTATAGATGCTCCATTATTATTTGAGAGTGAATTAGATAAAATATGTGACAGAATCATTGGAGTTATCTCAAAAAAACAGTTACAAATAGAAAGAATAGTATCAAGGGATAATATAGATTATGACCATGCGACTATGAGACTTGACGCACAACAAAAAGACGATTTTTATATAAAAAAATGTGATGCAATTATAGAAAATAATCATGATATTAAACAGCTGGAACAGCAAGTAGAAGAGCTAGCTTGTAAGTTGAGAATAGTAAAGATAGTATAATTAAACAGAAAATTAATAATTATTAAAAATTGATGAGGAGAAATATTAAGTGAATGTATACGAAACAATTCAAAAATTTGTAAAAGAAAAAAATTATACACAAGATGAACACGTTCTAGGAATCTTGTTTTATGGAAGTAGCAAATATGGTCTGAATAATCAAAATTCTGACATAGATTTACTTATTATTTATGATGATTCTAATAATCTAGACAGTCTAGATAATCAATATCATTTAATAAGAGGAAATGCTTATATTGATGGTATGAGAATAGAATATTTTAAAAAGACAATAAGAGAAATACATATTAATGCTGAAGAAGATTTTATGACGCAAAGTAATGCTTCGCTATCTATCGTGGGTAAAGCAGATATTATATATGAAAAAGATAATGCTATGCATGAATTACAAGAATATGTATTAAATAAATTTAAAAATGGTCTTTCACCTATTACTGATGACAGAGCCAGAGAAAAATTAGCTACTATTAGTAATAGGATGGAAAGATTAAGAAAATACTCAGAATCAGAAGAATATGGTTATTATTTTGAACACCTATATAATTTAATAATTGAAATGATAAGAAGATTTTATCATGAGATAAATGGTATGCCAAGAATAGAGACATCAAAAGGATTTAAATTATACAGAAATAAACAATATCAAGATATGTTTTCAATTGATTTTATTCCAGATCAACAATTTTTAGAAATGTATTTTGAACTTATACAAGCTAAAGGCGAAAGTAAAGAAGAAAAGCTAAAAAAACTAAGAAGTTTTTATGATTATGCTAAAAGAACAGTAGATTTTGATAAACATAATCATAGAATTCCTATAAAAAGTAGAAATTATGAAAATATAGCAATAGATAGAGAGGCAAATTTAGACGACATTGAAATAGAACAAATTCAAATTCCAGAAGGAACCTTTAATGCTGTAAAAAAATTTATGAAAGAAATGAACTATGGTGAAAATGAGCATCTTTTAGGAATTATTGTTTATGGAAGCAGTTTAACTGGTTTTAATACTAAAAATTCAGATATCGATTTACATGTAATTTTTGATAATAGCAATCCGGATAGATTAATTAGAGGAAAAAGATTAATAGATAATAATGGCAAAGCAGTAGAAATAGAATATTTTGAAAAACCGATTGATGAGGAATATTTGATGGCTGAAAATGAATTTCTACATCAAGATAATGCAGCACTTTCAATATTGGGAAAAGGAGCAGTTGTATATGCAAAAGATGACTCTTTAGAAAAACTTCAAAAGTATGTTTTACGTAGATTTCAAGATGATTTACCTCCTTTAAGTATAGATGAAACTAGAGAACAAATATCTATTATGGATAATAAAATACGAAAATTGGAAAATTTATTTAATGAAGATAGCCCATATTTTCAACATTTCTATCATATTGTTTTAGAGAAAATGAGAGAAACCTATCATCAGATTATAGGAATATCTCAAGTTCCAACAGATAAGGTCCCTAGAATTTATACAGATGAACCATATAGACAAGCAGTTTGTAAAACAAATCCTTCACAAGATTTTGTAGAAGAATATTTAAGATTAGTAACACTAGAAAATGATAAAAGACAAATGTTAGAAGCTATAAAAAACTTTTATACTAGAGTTAAACAAGGAATAGATTTAGGAGAAGAATATATAATACCAATTGAAAGCGGACTAAAACATTTATTGCTTCATTTAAGGAACGGAGCTTTATCATATAGTCCATCACCTATTAGATCAGATATGCTTGCTGTACTTGATAAAAAAAGAGGAGTAACAACTAAAGATATAACAGATGTTATGAAGTTATTTGAACATTTAAGAGAGAACGAAATAGAACTAATAGAACATGGAGATTAAAATGATTGATTATAAAAAAAGATTTGTGGAAGTGGATGAAATCCTCAAGAATTTACCAGCAAGGGAGTTTAATAAAATTCCAAAGGATATAATTAGTATAATAAGGAAAAATAAAGATTCCAAATACATATGGAAATATGATAAAAATAAAAAAATCACAGAGCAAGAACTCCCTAAAGATACTATTAATATATTATCATATATTAACACAGAATTTATTTTAGAAAATGAGCAAAGAAAACTAATGAAAAAAATACATTACTTTAATGAAATAAAAGAAGATGAATTGAAAAAGAAAAAATTTAATCCTGAAGATATATTTAAATCATCTAAGAAATAAAAAACAGAATTATTTCAACATAATTGTATCGTAGGGTAAAATAATTCTCTGACATATTTTACCAGTAAAAAAATAAAGACAAATATTAATTTTTCTGATAAAATATCT
>CALXQG010000046.1 GCA_944390515.1 uncultured Clostridia bacterium | reverse complement strand
TATTCTGAAAAAGAAACAGTTTTTAAAGAGTTTAAATATACACCAAATTTAAAAAGACCAATAACTATTATTGATCCTGAAACTACAGAAGAAGTAAAACCAGTTTTATATTTTGATAAAGATACAAATGAAGTTAAAGGAAAATGCAAATTAAAACCATATAAATCATACTTTTCATTTGAAGTAAGAGACGAAAAGAAGGACATATAGAAAGGGGAAATATAATGAGTAGTACAAATGTACATTCAAGCAATCAAAAACACATATGTTGCGGACAAACTATAGCAACAGAAGAAAGTAATACTATTACTATACCACCTAAAGCTTCTGGAAGAGGACCATCTATAATAGAAGTATTAGAAGGACCTCAGGCGGAGATAACAGCAAGTGAAGGAATAGCTGTAAAAGACAAAGGAAGTATAGAGGCAATAGCAAGTTGCGATAAAAAAGGTGATATCCAAAAATTAGAGATTTCAGACATAATTGTTGTAAATGTTGGGCATCTCGCAACTATAAAGCAAGCAATAGATGAATTAAAAACAAGAACTTCCAAAAATGAAGGAAAAGATAGGGATTAAAAATATTTTAATAAAAACTAAAGCGTAGGTGAAAACAGATGAATTATAAAGTAAGCAAAACATTAAAAGATAATAAAAAGAGTATAATTTTGATAGCTGTACTATGGTTAATTTTAACTATAGTACTTGTTGCGCCTATAGGGTATTCAATT
The DNA here is from genome assembly GCA_944390515.1 of uncultured Clostridia bacterium. Lineage (GTDB taxonomy): Bacteria > Bacillota > Clostridia > TANB77 > CAG-508 > CALXVA01. The sequence continues at coordinate 9,196 of CALXQG010000046.1, read as the reverse complement.
GGACTTGCTAACCAAAGTGGAACATTTGATTTAACAATATTTTTGGAAAATGTTTTTGCAGAAATAGTAAGTTTTAGTTCAATATCTAAAGTTTTTTCAGCAGGATACATTGTATACTTTGGAAAAACACTATTATACTTTACAATAATATATATAATATTTGCACTAATTGGATTATTTAAATCAAGACCAAAGCATGAGTATACAGATATAGAACATGGTTCAAGTGATTGGAGCGAGAATGGAGAACAATATAGAATACTTAGCAGAAATAAAGGAATAATCCTTTCAAAACATAATTATTTGCCGGTAGATAAAAGAGGAAATGTCAATGTGTTGGTTGTAGGACGGTTCTGGTTCTGGTAAATCTGCATCATATTCTATACCAAATGCTTTTCAAATGCTAGGATCATATGTATTTACAGATCCTAAAGGTGAACTATATGACAAAACAGCAGGATATTTAAGAAAAAATGGTTATGAAATTAAAGTCTTGAATTTAGTAAATCCTGCAAATAGTGATGGATATAATCCTTTGTTACATATAAGAAGTGAAATAGATGTTGACGTTATAGCAAATACAATTGTAAAAGGACAGAAAACAGAATCTGGAAGTGATCCATACTGGGATGATATGGCAGAGATGCTATTAAAAGCTTTAATATATTATTTAATGGCAACAAGACCAGACGAAGAACAAAATCTAGCTAGTTGTGCAGAACTTGTAAGGGCTGCAAATACTAATGGAGGTAGTAACTTACTTACAGAATTAATGAATCAACTTCCATATGATCATCCAGCTAGAATGAACTATAAATCAATTGAAATAGCACCAGAAAAAACATATGGTTCAATACTTAGTTCCTTACAATCAAAACTTGGAAAGTTTGATTCAAAAGAAATTGCAGAAGTTACTTCAACAGATACAATAGACTTTGATGAGATAGGATCAAGAAAAACAGCGGTATACGTTATTTCTTCAGACACACATACTGCTTATGATTTCTTACTTACAATATTCTTCTCACAAATGATACAACAATTATATGATTATGCGGACAAAAATGGTGGAAGATTAAAAATGCCAACCTATTTCATTCTAGATGAGTTTGCAAATATAGGGCAAATACCAGACTTTGATAAAAAGATATCAACATCAAGAAGTAGAGGTATATCTTTTAGTGTTATACTTCAAAATCTAGATCAGTTAGAAGCAGTATATGAAAAATCATATGAAACAATAATGGGAAATTGTGATACGCACGTATTTTTAGGAAGTAACTCATATAAAACAGTAGAGTATTTTTCGAAAGCATTGGGAGAAAAGACCATAACAAGAGAGAGTTTATCTGTTAATAGGGATAAACAATTCCATAGACAAGGATATAGTGATTCAGATCAAGTAATGGCAAGAGCATTAATGACACCGGATGAATTGAGAAGAATGGACAATGACTTATGTATAATCTATGAAAAAGGTATAAAACCTGTAAAAGATGAAAAATACTATTACTTTGAAACACCAATGGCAAGAAAGCTTGCAGAATTTACTCTAAACCATTTACAATTCGAAGTAGGAGAGAGAGGAAAATGGAGAAAATTCAATCCATATAATCCATATGTAGATGATCAAGCAGAAAAAACAAAAGACTTAAAAGTAGAGTCATTGGATGATTTATTTGAAGATGAACCAAAACAAAAAGAATCAAATGATAAGAGTAATAATAAAGAAAAAGAAAGAAAAAATGCTGAACAAAATAATCAAATAGATGCACCTATACTACCGCAAGGTAGTGGAGAACAACGAAATGAAGATGATATAATGTCTGTAGATGTCCAAAAAGAATTGGAAGCAAAATTTGATGAATTATTTGGAGCATTTGATGAAGATAATAAATAAATTAAAAGTGGGAGCCTTATTTTGGGCTCCCTCATCGGTGTTACAGATAGTCTTGGGTCCTTAATTGTTCGGCATCTTCTGGGTCTGGAGCAAGATGAGTCCCTCTTGTGAAATACGGACGAGATACATGATGTTCCAAAGCATATAAGAACTCTTGATAACTTTTTTCGCTAGACCTTCTCCATTCCAAATCCCTTTGAAGATTAATGCTTTCAAGAACTTCTTTAGGGGTATAAGGAATTTTAGTAACATCAGGGACTGCAGACATTTTAACACACCTCCATATAAAAGATATGCTATATTATACTTAATTTTAATATCCTTGTCAATTGCAAGAAAATTAGTAAAACATTAAAAAATAAACAATCATATTAAAAACAAATGTTTTTAAAAATATTGACTTATGTATGTGTGTAGTATAAAATATTGTAATAAATTTGAGTTGAAAGGATGGATAAATTTGAAATTTATACATATGGCAGACATGCACTTTGATGTTCCTTTTACAGTTCTTAATAGTAGAAATAAATTAGGAGAAAAGCGTAGATTAGAACAAAGAGAAGCTTTTAAAAAGGTAATAAATTATATAAAAGAAAATAATATAGAATACTTATTTATATCAGGAGACTTTTATGAGCATGAATACATTAGAAAAACAACAATTGAATATATAAATAATTTATTTAAAGAAATTCCTAATACGAAAATATATATTTCACCAGGAAACCACGACCCATTAATAAATAGTTCAATGTATAAATTATTTAATTGGAATAATAATGTTCATATTTTTGGTTCAAAAATAGAACATATAGAAAATGAAGAATGTGACATATATGGGTATGGATTTAATGATTTTTATTATAAAGATAATGTATTAGAAGATTTTAAAATTATAAATAAAGATAAAATAAATATATTGATAACACATGGAACTTTAAATGGTGGAACAATTGAAAATATGGAATATAATCCTTTATATAAAAATCAATTAAAATTAATAGGTTTTGATTATGTAGCATTAGGTCATATACATAAAATAGATTATAATAATGAAGAAAATCAAAGAATTGTATATCCTGGTTCAACAATTTCTATGGGATTTGATGAATTAGGAAAACATGGAATAATTTTAGGTGAGTTAGATAAAAATAATATAAAATTAGAATTTATTCCAATTGATAATCGAAAGTTTAAAGAATTAGAATTAAATATTAGTGAAATAAATTCAGAAGAAGAATTAATAGAGAAAATAAATAATTTGAATTTAGAAAAAAATTATTTTTATAAAGTTATTTTAATAGGAGACAAAAATTTTGAAATAAATATATATAATTTATTAAAATATATTTTAAATGAAAATATTATTAAAATAAAAAATAATACAAAAATAAAAATTAATTTAGAAGAAATTGCTAAAAATAATAATTTAAAAGGATTGTTTGTTAGAGAAATATTAGAAGAATTTAATAAAAACAATTATGATAAAGAATTATTAAAAAATGCATTAGAGATAGGATTAGATGTAATTGATAAAAAATAAATAATTTTTAATTAAAAGGAGAAAATTAATTTGAAAATAAAAAAAATAAAAATAAATAATTATGGAAATTTAGAAAACAAAGAAATTAATTTAAAAAATAAAATAAATATTATTTATGGAAAAAATGAAAGCGGAAAATCTACATTATTAAATTATATAAAAAATATTTTTTATGGAATTTCGAAAAATAAAAATGGGAAAAATATTTCGGATTATGAAAAATACAAACCATGGGGCAAAGAAGATTATTCTGGTAAACTAGTGTATGAATTAGATAATGGAGAAGAATATGAAATATATAGAGAGTTCAACAAAAAAAATCCAAAGATATTTAATAGTAATTTAGAAGATATTTCAAAGAACTTTAATATTGTCAAAAAGGATGGGGTACAGTTTTTTATTGATCAAACAAATGTGGATGAGACAATGTTTACTTCAACAGTCCTTTCTATGCAAGAGGAGGTAAAACTAGATAGACAAGAGCAGAGTATACTAGTACAAAAACTTGCAAATCTTGCGGGAACTGGAGATGACAATTTATCATATAAGAAGATTATTGATAGACTAAACAAACTTCAGTTAGAGCAAGTTGGTAGTGACAGATCACAGGGAAGGCCTATCAATATCGTGAAAGACAGAATGAAAAGCATAGAGTTTGTCTTAAAGGAGTTACAAGAATATCAAAAAGACAAAGAAATGGAAGACGGTAAAAAACAGGAACTAATACATACAGTTAATGAACTCGAAAGAAAAATCGGGGGACTTAAGAACATAAGCATAATGATGTTACGTAAACAAAATGAAGAAGAAAAAATAAATATAAAAAATAAATATAAAAATGAAAAAAAAGAAAAAATAAATGAATTAAATTTAGAAAAAAATAAATTAAATAATAAAATAATCCAAAACAAAAAAAATGATTTAGATAAAAAAATAGAAATAAAAAAATATTTTTTTATTTTAATATTTATTTTATTAATAAATATTTTAATTTTTATTTTTAATAAAAACATTATAAAAAATAATATTTTAAATATGTTTAATTTATTATTAATTCCAATTTATTTAATTTATATATTCATTTTTGAAAAAATAAATAATAAAAAAATTAAAAATAAAATTAATTTAGAAAATCAAAAAATAAATAATGAAATTAATTTACTAAATAAACAAATAACTATTTTAGAAGAAGAATTTGAAAAAGAAGAACAAGAAATAAATAATGAACAAATTAAAGTAGATAATATTTTTGATATAGAATTGCAAAAAATAAAAAATAAATATAATGAAGTAAATGTTAATTATTATTTAGATAAAATAGAAAAAAATGATATAAATAACGAAATAGAAAATCTACAAAATCAATTAAATAAAAATAAATTAAATCTACAAACTATAAAAATTAAAGAAGAAGATATATCTAAAAAATTAGAAGAAATGGTAAACCTAAAAGAAGAATATGATAATTTAAAAGAAATACTTGATGAATTAGAAAAGAAAAATACATCTATAGATATAGCTAAAGAAATTCTAAATAAAGCATATATTAATATGAAAAATAATATTACACCTAAATTTACACAGAATTTATCAAATAATATTTCAAAAATTTCAAATGGTAAATATAATAAAGTAGCAATAAATGAAGATAAGGGGCTAATTGTAGAAAATCAATATGGCGAATATGTTGAAGCTGAATCATTAAGTGTTGGAACTATAGACCAATTATATTTATCATTAAGGTTATCAATGATAGATGATTTATCAAATGAAAAAATGCCAATTATGCTTGATGAGGCTTTTGCATATTATGATGACGAAAGATTAGAGAATATTCTAAGATTTTTAAATGAAAATTTGGAAAATCATCAAGCAATTATTTTTACATGTACACATAGAGAAAAAAATATTTTAGAAAAGTTAAATATAGAATTTAATTTAGTTCAGTTATAAAAAGCTTAATTTGGCAACGTATATTGTAATATTAGAAAAAATGCTGTATAATATTTATTGTAAATTTTAAAAGTGAGGAGAAATTTGTTTATGTTTCAAAAATTAGAGGCAGTAGAAAAAAGATTTGAAGAGTTAACAGTAAAAATAAGTGATCCAGAGGTTATAGCAAATCAAAGTGATTGGAGACAATTCATGAAGGAACATGCTGAGTTAGAACCTATTGTAGAAAAATATAGAGAATATAAAAAAGTACAAAAAGAATATGAAGATTCTAAAGAAATATTAGATGACACATCAATGGATAAAGAATTAAGAGACTTAGCAGAAATGGAAATGTTAGAGGCAAAAGAAAAACTTCCAAAAATTGAAGAAGAAATAAAAATTCTTTTAATTCCAAAAGATAAAGATGATGATAAAGATATAATATGTGAAATTAGAGCTGGCGCAGGTGGAGAAGAAGCAGCTTTATTTGCAGGTACTTTATTTAGAATGTATTCTATGTATGCAGAAAGAAAACATTGGAAACTAGAAATATTAAATGAAAATGAAACTGGTCTAGGAGGATATAAAGAAATATCTTTTATGATTACGGGAAAGGGTGTTTATAGTAGACTAAAATTTGAAAGTGGTGTGCATAGAGTTCAAAGAGTTCCAGATACAGAATCTAGCGGAAGAATACATACATCTACAGCAACTGTTGCCGTACTTCCAGTAGTAGAAGATGTCGAGATAGATATAAATCCGGCTGATATAAAAATGGAAGTATTTAGGTCATCTGGTGCAGGTGGACAACATATAAATAAAACATCATCTGCAGTAAGACTTATACATGAGCCAACAGGTATAGTTGTAGAATGTCAAACAGAGCGTTCACAATTCCAAAATAAAGATAATGCGATGAAAATGCTTAAAACTAAATTATATGATATAGAAAAGCAAAAACAAGATAGTGAAGTAAGAAATGCTAGAAAATCACAGGTTGGAAGTGGAGATAGAAGTGAGAAAATCAGAACATATAACTATCCACAAGGGCGTATTACAGATCATAGAATTGGATTATCAATTTATCAAATGGAAGATTTCCTAAACGGAAACTTAGATGAAATGATCGATAATTTAATTGCAGCAGATAGAGCAGAGAAGCTTAAAGGTGATGAATAAAACTAGTGCCAATGGGGACTGTCCCCATTGGCATTATGAAATTTGCCAATAAGATTATTGAGGAATTTAGAAAGAATAGTATTTAATAAAAATAAAGCTAACAGACAAAATTGAAAAAGTACCAACATAAACATAGAAAAAGTACCAATAGAAGTCTTGAAAAAGTATCAATTAAATGTTATAATCCTTATAGATATGCAATTAGGAGGGATAATATGGCACTAACAAAGGACGGGTATAAAAGTAGAATTATAGATAAAAAAATTGAAAAAAACTTAAAAATATTTGGTGCAATAAGTTTGGAAGGACCAAAATGGTGTGGCAAAACATGGACAGCACTAAATCATGCAAATTCAGTAGTTTATCTTAATAATACAAGTAATAATTTTAATGAAAAAAAATTAGCTCAAATGAATGTTGACTTGATATTAAATAAAGAATATCCTGAACTTATTGATGAATGGCAGGAAGTACCAGCTATATGGGATGGAATTCGTTTTAAGTGTGATGAAGATAAAGAAAAGGGAAAATATATTTTAACAGGCTCTGCAACACCAGTAACAAAAGATATACATCATTCTGGAGCAGGAAGAATTTGTAGAATGAAAATGTATACAATGTCTTTATATGAATCTGGAGATTCTAGTGGAGAAATATCTTTACAAGACTTATTTAATAATAATGTTAAAGATAAATTAACTGGAAAAGTTGATTTAAAAGATTTAATTAAGTTGATAATAAGAGGTGGTTGGCCACAGAGTATAGAAATGAATGAAGAAGAAAGTTTAGAATTAACACAAAGTTATATAAAAGATGTATTAGATTTTGATATTTCTAACATAGATGGCGTAACAAGAGACATTAACAAAATGCGTATGATATTACGTTCTCTAGCCAGAAATGAAAGTACAATTGTAAATAATAATACTATAATAAAAGATGTAAATGAAGATGAGGATATTGCAAGTAAAAATACAGTATTAGACTATATTAATGTATTAGAAAAATTATATTTAATAGAAAATCAAATTGCATTTAGTGTAAATTTACGTTCAAGTAGTAGAGTTGGAAAATCAGCAAAAAGACATTTTATTGATCCGTCTTTAGTATGTGGTATTTTGGGCATAAATTCTGAAACTTTAATAAATGATATAAACTTTCTTGGATTTTTATTTGAAGCTCTTTGTGAAAGAGACTTGAAAATCTATATAGAAAGTTATAATGGCAATTTGTATCATTTCAGAGATAATACAACTGGACTAGAAATAGATTCAATAGTAGAGATGCCAAATGGAGATTATGGTGCAATAGAAATAAAATTAGGTACAGATAAAATCGAAGAAGCAGCAACTAATTTATTAAGGTTTAATGATTTAGTTGAGAAAAAACCAAAATTTTTATGTATTATCAGTGGGTTACATGAGGCAATAATAATGAGACCAGATGGAATATATGTAATACCAATTACAGCTTTAAAAAACTAGAATATGGTATAATAGTAAAGTAGAGATAAAAATTAAAAGATATTTTTTAGTTTTATGCATGTAGATAAATTTAGAGAAAAGTAATAATAGCTGCTAAAGTTTCATTAGAATATAGCGAATATTTAAATATAATAAAAATCTTTTACATACAAATTATATAAAAATCAATAACTTTAAGTTTTTGTTAATATAGATAAAATTTTAAATTGTACAGAACAAATTAAAGAATAAAAATAGACCTATTAAAATAGATATAATAGTAAATAAAATATAAGGAGCATAAATTTTGGAAACTATTATAAAAACAACTTTAATAGGTCTATTTTTTGGTACATTTGGAACTACTATAGGTGGAGTTATAGGGGTTAAATTAAAAAGAACATCAAATAAATTCCTAAGTTTTATACTATCATTTGCGTCTGGACTAATGACTGCAATTATATGTTTTGAATTAATTCCAGAGGCATTAGAAATATCAAATTTACTTGTAAGCTTACTGGGAATTATAATTGGAATAATTATGATGGCAATTTGTGATTTAATTGTGGATAAAAGGTTTAGTAAACCAAGTAATACTGTGGATAATTTTAACAATATTCAAAATAATCTACTAAAAACAGGGATAATTGTAAGTATTGGACTTGCAATACATAACTTTCCAGAAGGATTAGCAATTGGTTCTGGGTTTGAAGCATCTTTAAAATTAGGATTTTCTTTAGCCATTGCAATATGCTTCCACGATATACCAGAAGGAAGATTCCAAAGTAGACACCAGTGAAAGTATGTGAGATAAAAATAATTTGAATTTAAAAAAATAAAGGAGAATAGATAATGTTATATTTTATATGTTTTATTTTAGGGGCTATCATTAGCCTCTTTTTATATGCTCTAATTTTATGTAGTACAAGAACAGAAAAAATGATTAAAAGAGAGGAGAAAAACAGTGAATGAAGAAAACAAAGCTAATTATTATGCTATTATCCCTGCGACTATAAGATATTCAAAAGAGCTAAAACCAGCAGAAAAATTATTATATGGAGAAATAACAGCCCTAACGAATATAAAAGGTTATTGTTATGCAAGTAATAGATATTTTGCAAATTTATATAATGTAACATTACATACTGTATCTCAATGGATTTCACATTTAGAAAA
>CALXQG010000045.1 GCA_944390515.1 uncultured Clostridia bacterium | reverse complement strand
TTTATGAAAAATGCTCCATCTCAGTTGTTGGAGCATTTACCGTCTCTTGACGTTTTTTGATTATTATAGTATTATATTATATTTTTTAACTACCATTTTTCCTTATCTATTAATTTAACATAACCAATTTCTTTATTATATCCTATTTTTTCATAAAATGATTGAGCTGTAGTATTATTAGTTTCCGCAATTAAAGATATAAAATCACAATTATTTTGTTCTGCAAATTTATATATATATTCAAACATCTGTGTTCCAATTTTGTTCCTTCTATATTTTTCCTTTACACCAAAGTTCCAAACTGTTATAAATGGCTTTAATTGTTCTACAATATCATAGTTAATTATTACAGTTGCCAAACCTACTATTTCGTTATTAACTTTTGCAACTATATTATGGTATGCTGGATTATTATAAATACTATCATACATCGAAAATAGCTTATTATAATCTGTTACCAATTTATGATTATTATCATATATACTTATAGCTTCTTTTAAATCATCTTTTTTTAATTTTTCTATTATAACTTCCATATTCAACTTTCTCCAATTATCTACTTAGGCACACATAATTTTTTACTTTTAAAAAAATATAATTCTTATCTTTATTCATTAAAATTACACTTCTTTATAAAATCAGCAATTTTTATTACCATATCTTCTGTATTTTCATATTCGATAATTTTATCTGTTATAAATTTTATTGATGAGCTTATTTTTGCGCCCTTCTCGCATATGCATAGAATAGGAATATTAGCATAATCTGCCCATCCTATTTCTATACCTTGTCCCGTTGTAGGTAATGATATTTCTGCAATGAATAAATCACAGTTTGATATAATATCTTTTGTGTTTACAATTTTATTCTCATCATCATGTGGTAAAAAGAATTTATTAAATTTTGCTAAATCAGATTCTTTTAGTGGATTATAAATTTTATTTCTATAGTCATATTGACTTGAATGTGATATGTATATTTTCAAATTAATCTACTCTCCTAATATACTACATTGTTCTATAATTATTTTTATCTGCTCTTTCATCAAGTTTTCTATCATAGTCTTTGTTTTTATAAAACCAGTCTGTTTTCTTATCAGTTGGGTGTGCTTTTCTATTTTTGTCTAATAATACATCAAATACAGCTGCAATAGATAATACTAGTGCAAAGAATTCAAATAGAGTAGTCATATATAAATCCATAGATAATGTATTATCAACTATTTGCATAAAATGACTTATAAATGTTGGCCCATAATATACAAAATGGCATATTAAATAAATAACTGCTGCCAATAATTTTCTTTTTACCATAAAACATATACAAATAAACGTTATAAAAAGTAGAGCTATTTCCATTGTCATATTTGATGGTGCAAACATAAACTCATTTCCTATAGAAAATAGTACTGTTCCAATCATTCTAAACCCCCAAAACATAAACGCAAACATTGCAATTAACCAACTCGAAAAATTTTTCATAAGTAATTCCCTCCTAAAAAATAAAACTTAAATATATTGTAACATATATTTAAGTTTTTTGCATTATTTTGACAAATTTTTCTATTCGTCTATAAAATTAAATTCATCTTTAAATTTTTCTTTAAATATTTCAAATACAGCTTTCAAAACTTCTTCATCATCAACACTTACATATGATTCTTCATCCTCTGAATCTGTATCTTCTAATTTAAGTATTACTACTTCTCCTGCATCATCCTCTTCATCATTAGGTAGCAATACAACATATTCTTCTCCTTCATATTCTATAAGGTCTAAAAATTCAAATTCTATTTCCTCTCCATTTTCGTCATTTAAAACTATTATATTATCTAGTTCCTCTCCTTCTTGTCCGTTTGGAACATTGTTTACATCTTCACTCATTTTTATTCTCCTTTCAAATTATAATTTATTTATTTTGTATTTCTACAATATTAATAACATTTTTTATATTATGGCAGATTGTTTTTTAATTTATTCATATATATTTCTAAAATATAGACAGCTGAAATTGTATCCACAATATTTCTCTTTTCATTCTTATTTATATTTAGATAATTCATAGTTTTATGAGCAGCAACCGTTGTTAGTCTTTCATCTATTTTTTCAATCTGCATTTTATTAAATTTGCACTTAAGTTTATGGATAAACTTTTCTGTAACTTCAACTCTTTCTGAACTTGTTCCATCCATATTTAGAGGAAGCCCTATAACAAAAGTGTCTATTTCATAATTATTACAGATTTCTTCTAATCTTTTCAAAACAATTTTGTCATTTCCTTTATGATGAATAGTTTCCAAACCTTGAACAGTTATTCCTAATTCATCAGTTATTGCAATGCCCACTCTGCTATCGCCATAATCTATTCCTAGTTTTCGCATTTTAATTCACCTAATTTCGTAGCTTAAGCTAAGTCTTAGGACTTAATTTAATCATCTAATCCTATATAATTTTTTACCATTTTTTCTAGTAATTCATCTCTTTCTATTTGTCTTATTAAATTTCTAGCATTATTATGGCTTGTTATATATGTTGGATCTCCTGAAAGAATATATCCTACAATTTGATTAATTGGATTATATCCTTTTTCTTGTAGGGCGTTATAAACTTCTTTCAAGATTTCTCTAGCTTTTATATTTTTTTCTCTTTCTACTTTAAAGCTAACTGTTTCATCGTTTACTGACATAATTACCTCCATTCTAGCTCATGATAGCTCGTATAAAATTTTATAATTCATTTATTTGATTTTCATTTATATTTGCATTATCCAAATATTCTTCTAATCTTTTTAGTACTCCCTCTAATGCAGTTCCTTTATAATATGTAGCAATTATAGCATTAATTTTTGGTTTTGCAACAATCTCTTCTTGATTGTCTTCATATTCAAATTCTACATCAACTGGTTCTATTTCTATTTCTTCTATTTGTTGTTTAATCTGTTCCATAAAACTATGCACTGCTGATTTCTCAATTCCTGAAAATACTATAGCAAACTTTGGTCCCATATATCTTACAAATAAATATTCACTCGACAAGTTTTGTCTTACAACTTCAGAAACCTTTGTTATTATTGCATCTCCAGTTTTCCTACTTATTTCTTCATTTATCTTTTCTAAATTAGTAATTCTAAATAAACAAACTGTTGACATTGTATATTTATCTATAATTCTTTTTCCTTCTCCATATAAGTATTCTGCAGATTTTAAAGAACTATACTTATCATCTCTAACAATATTTTCTATTATATTTTGATTTTCTACTGTTTTTAAAATAGCAACTATATTATTTCTAATTACTTCTAAAACTGTAGAATCTATAGTATCAAATTCATGTGGTCTGCTTCCTTCTAATAGCCAGTAGCCGATATATACATTGTCTATATATAGTGGAAAAAACATTGCACATTTTGCTCTAGCAAACTCCATTTTTTGATATGGTAATCTTTCATTTTCTCCCTCAACTGTAACATATTTAGGTACGGAAGTTTGAATACTTTCTTTAAAAATTTCCTCTGATTGAAGATTACTTAATGCCTCCCAATGTTTTTGGTCTACATTTGATGCTTTTACAATATATTTCGTTCCATCATATACAACAATTGTAGAATATTTTATTTGATATCTTTCAATAATAATATTATTAACCTGTTTTATTTTCTCATCTACTGAAGTAGTTTTGCTTATTGTGTCCATGAAATCTTGTAATATATTCAAATTAGTAACTTTTTGATTCAAATTGTTAAAATTTTCTATTTTTTTGTGTATTGACATATTATATACCATAAGTAATATTATAATAAGTACTAATATCAATATAATTGTTATTATCAAAAGATATCACCTCTTCTACTTTCTTTATTTTAATATCTGTTTTTCATTTTATTCAATGTTTCATTCATATTATTTGAAAATCCATTTGTTCTTTGATTATATGGATTAAATTTATTTGCTGGTTTATCACTATTTAATAATGGATATATCATATTTGCAAGTTTATCCAAACTAGCGATAAAGTTCTTTGGATATCCTTTAGTAGATATTTCACAGTTTACTAATCCATCTAGATATTTTGAATATACCTCTTGATCAAATGGAATAGTACAATATTTTATATTATCTTTATCAAAAAGTTCTGTCATATATGACATTGAGGGGTCGTTATATGAAGACATTCCTCCAATTATAACTCTTTCTGATATACTTCTAACTCTTAATATTTTGTTTAAAACTATTCTTAACTTATTTGCATCTAAAATATTTCTTGATTTAAGATTTCTTAAAAATGCTGTTAGTGGCTGAATTGTTAGAATATCATAACTTTGTACTAAATATATTTCTTGTGCCATATTAAAGTATGCATAATTTGTTTCGTAATCGCAATCCATTATTACTAATGAATAATTTTGCATTAATGTTGATAATATACTAGTATAATCATTAAAATCCGCGTTTCTATCTGGTAATGTTGTATAAACAGTTAAGTTTTTACTAACTTCAATTCCATGTGCCACACCGTTTTTCAAATTTTCTATACAAGAGAAAGCTGTTCTTCTTAAGTTTTCATCATTTTGAGTATATATATAGTATGCATTTTTATTTTGAGTTAAATCTAATATTGCTGTTTTTATTCCTCTTTTTGATATAATTTCTGCCATATTATTTACTAAAAATGACGTTCCATTTTTTGAAGTTCCTACAAATGCAACTAATTTATTTGACATACTTAAAAGATTTTTTAAATTTGACTCATTGTTTTGATTATATCCATTTGCTAAATCAATATCTCTTACATTATTATTGTTATACATATTTTGTGAATCAAATGAATTATTAGCTGTCTGATATCCTATATTTTGATTACTATACATATTATCATTATAATTTGTTGTATTGTTTGATCTGTAACTATTTGGTTCAAAGTCATTTATACTATCATTTCCTAAGTTGAATAAATCTACTTCTTGACTTTGATTAGTATTGTTTACATTTTGTGAAGAGTTAGTAATTTCTTCTTGCTCTGCTGTGTCAAGTCCTGGTAATATAAGGCTTCCTGTATCATCTTGTGCTTCATTATCATTTCCTAGATTGAATAAATCTATATCCTCTTTACTGTTCTCAGCAATTGGTTCTTCTACAACTTGTACCTTTCTAGGTCTTCCTCTTCTTTTTTTAGGTTGTTCTTCTACATTTTCTATATTATTAGAAGTTGGTAATTCATTTTTTCTAGGTCTTCCTCTTCTCTTTTTAGGTTGCTCCTCATTATTTGTTTGAGTTGAAATATCTGTTTCTACTGATTGTAAAATATTTTCTATTTCTTCTTGATTTAAAACCTTTTTTGTTTCAACATTTTGAGGTATAGGATTAGTTGTTCCTATATTTTGCATATTATCAGTATTTTGTCTTTGTAAACCTGCAACTGATGGAATAATAACAGGTTTAGTTAATTCTGACTTTCCAATGTTTTTCTCCAAAATATCTAAATTATGGTTTGTATCTTTTCTTTTTTGCTTTTTACTATTCTCGTAATCTGCATTTGGAATATATTTGCTAGAACCTTTTTGACTTTTTCCTTGACTTATGCTAGGTGTTACAGTTCCAAAAGTTATTAATTCTTGATATTTTTGTGAATTTGCTTCTAATACTGCTTTAACATTAAGTGGTAAAAATTTACAAATTACCCTTAGTTGAGCATCTGTATATTGTTCAGCTATATTGTCAAAGCTTCTTACATATTCATCTTCATTTTTTCCTAATTTTTTATAGTGATTTAATATATTTTTTATTTCTATTTCATTAACATCGCCTTCATTTTCTGGTTTATACCCTACATCATCTGTATCTATTCTATAATAAATTTTAGCATCTTTTTTACTACGTGGCTTATTTATAAGTTCACATACTTTTGAAATAGTTCTATCTTGTCCTAATAAAGCACTATAAATTCCTATTCCAAATAATTTAACTAGAATATCTTCTGATTTGCTTCTTCTATCTGCACAAATTAAAATTATTGGAATGTCTTGTCCATTTAATGCTGTTGCTTCATCACTAATACTATCAAGTCTTTCAAATATAAATTTATCTATTACTCCATAGTTATTATTAGCAAATGGTTCTACATCTTCACTTATAACAATTCTGTCATAAGATTTATCCTTTTGTAATTCCCTTGTAATTGCATCAAAATAATATACATTTTTACTTGATATTATTTCTTTATATTCTTGCTGATATTTCTTTATTATAGATTCAGAAATACTTTCATTATTAACAGCAAATAAAACTTTCATTTGTTAACCCCTCCAGCCTTTTACAACTATTGCAAACACCAATGGTAAAACTTGGCATATTACCATTGCTGTTATAATACCTATCATTGCTCCAAAACCTTTATCTCTTACATCTAATTTTCTAATTCCAATTATATATCTATAAATACCACTGATTGCAATTCCTACAAAACCAAATGGTATACTATAAATTCTTATTATATTCAATATATATGCAACAAAACCATATGTTGCATCACCATATGAATCTTGATAATCTTGTAGTGTTTCTAATTGTTTGTCTTTTATCTGTACTAAATTTACAGTAGCATCATTTTTTAAATCTACTGCATTTGTATCTGTTGCATATGATATTACACACCATACTGTTAATGCAACCATAATTATAATTAATAGTGCTGCTATTTTTTTCTTCATTTTATAGTATTTCCTCCTTCAAATTCATTATGACTATAATAGAAACTCTAAGTATCAATAGTATTTTCATAATTTTCACATAATTATTTTACCATTTGTATAAAAATAAATCAAGGAAATTTTGGAAATATTTTAAGGAATTTAAAAAGTCCAGCTATGGTCTTTATTTTATACACTTCAGCCATTTTATTATCAAATATATTAATTGCCTATAATAAAACCTCACACTATTTTGTGAGGTTTTTATTAAATTAAATTTTCTGGATTTAAAACTTCCAATTCTGGTAATACAAATCTTCCATCTTTTCTTATTAAAACATCGTCAAAATATATTTCTCCTCCGCCATATTCTGGTCTTTGAATATTTACAATATCCCAATGTAAGCTAGACTTATTACCTCTTCCATTTTCATTTTTATCTACTTCATTTCCAGGTGTAAAATGAAAACTTCCATTAATTTTTTCATCAAACAAAGTGTCACCTATTGGCTCATTAATATATGGATTTAAACCTAGTGCAAATTCACCTATGTACCTTGCCCCTTCATCAATATCCAAAATTTTATTTAGCTCTTTTGTATGATTTGAAGTTGCTTTTATAATCTTTCCTTTTTCAAACTCAAATCTTATATTGTTAAATAATATTCCATTATTTCTAGTCTCTGTATTATATGTTATATATCCATTTACACTATCTCTTACTGGAACAGTTGCAACCTCTCCATCTGGAATATTGTTTTTCCCTTTAGCTTTTCCAACAGTCATTCCTTTAATACTAAATGTTAAATCAGTATTAGGTCCTAATATATGAACTTTGTCTGTTTTTTTCATAATATCTACTAATCCTGTCATTGCTTTAGACATTTTTTCGTAATCTAAATTGCATACATTAAAATAGAAATCTTCAAATTTTTCTAAACTCATATTGCTCATTTGTGCCATAGCATTATTTGGATATCTTAAAATGCACCATTTTGTATTTTCTACTCTTTCTTTAATATGAACAGGATATGTATAATATTTATTATATATTTCAATTTTGTCTGCGCGAACATCAACAAGTTCCGCAGTATTTGGATTCGCTCTTACACCTATATATGCATCCATATCTTTCATTCTATCTAAATCATGCTTTGCATATAACCTAATTTGCTCCTCTGTGGAATTTTCTAACATTACTCTTAAAACTTCATAATTTACTATATTAAAATATGCATTTGCTCCTAGTTCTTCTGCTCTTTTTATTAAGTCCTTTCCCAAAGGAATTCCATCTTCTCCAAGTATTTCTATTAATATATTATCTCCTTTTTCTATTCCAACTGAATAAGTTAATAAATTATTAGCTAATTTTTCAATCCTTGCATCCTTCATAAAAAACCTCTTTTCAAATATTTTTAACATCTTTCTTTTTTAGTATATTTTTAGTATATATATTATATTTATTTTTGTCAAATTAAAATTGAGGTCAATTGAAAAAGTAACTTCTAATTACCGGTTAAATGCTATTTAAAAGAATTTAATTGGTCAAAAAGGATTGCTTTTTCTTTGATTTTTGTGTAAAATGAAGATATAAACAAGAAAAAAGGGCGACTTTAAGCGAGTGAATTTAAACTAATTTTTTTCAAGTAAGATTAATTTCTATTCACTTTAGTTGTGCTCTCAACAGACGCGTATTAAGTTAGCCATAGGTGCTTCTTGTTGTAATTAAATTTTAATTATTTAAGAAGATAAGGTGCTTAAAATAAAATATTATTTATATAATTCAATATATTTTTCATTTTTAATTCCAATTTTTTCAAGAAATTTAACCTTTAAATAAATTTTATACTATCAAAATCTGCTACTGCCTTATTATCTAATACATATATTCCCACTTTTATCTCTTTTCTATGAACCTTACTAAATGTTACTATACTATTATTTTTTTTACTTTGATTCAAATTATCATATTGTTTGCTATTTGTATCAAAATCATCATTTAATTTTTGCTTTAAAAGTTTAAATTCATTATTATAATCTATATCTGTAATTGTATATATTTTATTGTCAACTATTACAGATATGTCTCCTGAATTTTTCCATAGCCATTTATGATTTCCATAACCTTTTGAGTGATAGGTTGCCATTATAATAACCCCCTCAAAATAAATTCCATTATTTTTTATTTGAATAAATTGCTTCTTTTTATAATTATTTGTTAAGGTTATAATTATATAAAATAAAAAATCACCAAGGATAACGGGTATTATAATCGCAGCCATAAATATTAAATTATAAATATAATCTTCTGTTTTCACAAAATCTATAATCATAATCAAAATTAATGCCGTAATTAAGCCGAAAAGCAGAAAATATTTTCAATGTATATTTTAAATTATTGTTATTATTGTATAAATACTCCAATTTCACTTTATAATCACCTTAATATTAAAATTACTTATTACTGTTTTTCTAAAATGTTTAACTAATAAATATTGTATTAAAATTAATATTCCAAATGCAATAATTTTTATCATTATTATATTAAATAAAGATTTTGACATAGTAACTAGATTATACTTACTTATAGTTTCAATTATATTGTAAGCATATATACTACTATGACTGAAATTAAAATCCAAGAATATTTTCCGTTTTTATATTTTGTAAACAAGTATTTCCTTAAAAGTATAAATAATATATAAAACAAATACATGTTTATACCTATAAATATTTTCTAAAAACTAATTTTTAACCATTTTAACATTTCTCACATAAATTTACAACAATTAAGTCAATATAAAGCTATCTATTTTTATTCTTCTTGTATCTTTTCATAATTTTGGTCATTGTACTCATTATAGGGTTATATTTAACGAAATTTATTGGACCATACATGAGATTTTCATAATATGATTTTTATAATATTTTATCACTTCTAGATTTAATTCTTTTTGATACTTAGATATAAAAAAGAAACCTTTCTTATTAAACTTTTTGTCTATTAAGGAAAGTTTTCTCCAGTTTAATTGATTTTTTGTATCTCACTATTCATTTTAGTTTAAATAAAGATAGCATTGGTACCGATGGTGGGACTCGAACCCACATGGTTTCCCGCCAGATTTTGAGTCTTTTAATGTATTTTATACTTATTTATTTTTAGTATTAAATAATACTTGTTACAAGGCTCAAAAATATAGATTTTTTAACAATTATCCTCATTTTTCTTACTTGCTAAACTATATTATAAATTTTATTCATTTTGCAAGTTTTTTGAAAAAATGTTAGATATTTGTTAGATGTGTTAGATAATGTTAGATGTAACAAAAAATTTACTATTGATTCTATTATGGGCTATTTGTAAATATTTACAAATGGTCTTTTTATATGCAGAGAAATGCAGTACCTCTATAAAAGTGCTAGGTGTAATGAGCCGATGCTATAAAATTCATTCGTATTCGTATAAA
>CALXQG010000044.1 GCA_944390515.1 uncultured Clostridia bacterium | reverse complement strand
AGGAGGATTCCATGTAGCAACAGATAGTGGAACAAAGGTAGAAGAAGGTATTGTTATAGAAGATGATAGTGGAAATCAATTTGTATGGATACCAACTGGAGAATATAAAGTATTAACACCAATAAACTCAATAGGAACATTAACAAATGAATTAACAAGAAGACAATGGGCAACTACTGAAAATGTTCTGAAAGAGCCAACACCAATAACAGGAGATGAAGTGGCAGAAGGATATATCGGAGAACGTTTTTATTATGGAGAAGGAGACAGTCGTTCGTGCACAAATATAGGAGATACTAATAGTATAAGTGTATTTTTAGAAAGCGCAAAGTCTGTATCTGAAGGAGGAAAAGGCGGATTTTACATTGGAAGGTATGAACAAGGAACGGGAAATATATGTAAATCAGGAGTGGAGCCATATACAAATGTAACAAGAGATGAAGCAAAAATTCAAGCTGAAAGTATGTATAAAGGGAAAGAAGAAATAAAAGTAACAAGTCAACTGATAAGTAGTTATGCATGGGATACAGCATTAAACTTTATATGTCAAAATAGTAAGAATGGATATTTATTAGCAAGTACAACTGACATTGTGTATACAAATATAAATACAAATAATCCAACAAAAACAGGAACATATACAGCAGATTGTTATAATAATATATATGATTTTATAGGAAATCGTTCAGAATGGACAACAGAATATGCTGATTTTATTTCTCCATGTGTAAGCAGAGGAGGTTCTTACTACTACAGTTTTAATTTTGCAGGTGATCGCTCTTATGATCCGAACAATACTTCTAACAGCATGATTTCTTTCCGAATTCAGTTATGTATGTAGGTTATATAAAATAATAGAAAAGCGAAGAACAAAAAAATAAGCATAATGAAGATTACTATTTAGATTCTAGATAAGTTTGCTAAGTAAATTGATTACAATTTATTTCTATAAAAAAGAATTAAATTTCAGCAAATATATAAATTATATATTTACTGGATAGTAACAAGAAAGTAACAAAAATAAAATTTCTTCCTATTTCATATTTACTTTTTTAAAACTTATCGATATAATAATTGAAGAAAAATATTTTAAAAATTGCATAAAAAATATAAATTGACAAAAGATATAATAAATAGGAGGAACATTATGGATAAAAAGTATGTATACTTATTTAAAGAAGGAAATGCTGGAATGCGTGAATTGCTTGGTGGAAAAGGAGCAAATTTAGCAGAAATGACTAATTTGGGATTGCCAATCCCACAAGGATTTACAATTACTACAGAAGCATGTATTGAATACTATAACAATAATGAAACAGTATCAGATACTGTAAAATCACAAATTTTTAATAGTTTAAGAGAATTAGAAAGAATTACAGGTAAAGAATTTGGAAATCCTGAAAATCCACTTTTAGTATCAGTTCGTTCTGGAGCAAGAGCATCAATGCCAGGAATGATGGATACAATACTAAATTTAGGTATGAATGAAGAAGTAGTAGAATCTATGGCAAAGAAGAATGAAAGATTTGCTTATGATAGTTATAGAAGATTTATTCAAATGTTTAGTGATGTTGTAATGGAAATACCAAAACCTTTATTTGAAAGAGCTATTGATGAGATGAAACAAAATAAAGGTGTTAAGCTTGATACAGAATTAGATGCAAATGATTTAAAAAAGTTAGTGGAAATATTTAAAGAAATATACAAAAAAGAACATGGAACAGAATTCCCAACTAATCCAGAGGAACAACTAATTGAGGCTGTTACAGCAGTGTTTAGGTCATGGAATAATCCTAGAGCTATAACATATAGAAGGTTAAATGATATACCAAGTAGTTGGGGAACGGCAGTTAATGTACAAGAAATGGTATTTGGAAATATGGGAGAAGATTGTGGTACAGGTGTTGCATTTTCTCGTAATCCAGCAACTGGAGAGAATAAGATATTTGGTGAATATTTAATGAACGCACAAGGTGAAGATGTTGTAGCAGGTATTCGTACTCCACTTCCAATTGAAACATTAAAAGAGACTGATATGGAAACATATCAAGATTTTGTAATGTATGCTACAAAACTTGAAAAACACTATAAAGATATGCAAGATATGGAATTTACAATAGAAAATGGTAAGTTATATTTCTTACAAACAAGAAATGGAAAAAGAACAGCAACTGCAGCACTTCAAATAGCTGTTGATTTAGTAAATGAAGGAATGATAACAGAAAAAGAGGCAGTTTTAAGGGTAGAACCAAATCAATTAGACCAATTATTACATCCAAATTTTGACCAAGAAAAGCTAAAGAAGGCTACAGTCATTACAAAAGGATTAGCAGCATCTCCGGGAGCTGCAACAGGCAAAGTAGTGTTCACAGCAGAAGAAGCATTAGAAAAACATAAAAATGGTGAAAAAGATTTAATATTAGTTAGACTTGAAACATCTCCAGAAGACATTGATGGAATGCATGTATGTCATGGAATACTTACTGTAAGAGGTGGTATGACTTCACATGCAGCAGTTGTAGCTCGTGGAATGGGTACATGCTGTGTATCAGGATGTTCTGATATAACAGTAAATGAAGAAGAAAGAACTTTCTCTGTAAATGGAAATGTATATAAAGAAGGAGACTGGATTTCACTAGATGGAAGTACAGGAAATGTATATGGAGAAAAAATAGACACAGTAACAGCAACTGTTTCAGGAAATTTTGCAAAATTTATGGAATGGGCTGATAGATATAGACAAATGGAAGTTAGAACAAATGCAGATACTCCAAAAGATGCAAAACAAGCATATGAATTTGGAGCACAGGGAATTGGTCTATGTAGAACAGAGCATATGTTCTTTGCACCAGAAAGAATAGCAGCAATAAGAGAAATGATAGTGTCTAAAACTAAAGAACAAAGAGAAAAAGCATTAGATAAAATTCTTCCAATGCAAAGAGATGATTTCGAAGGTCTATTTAGAGAAATGAAAGGATTACCAGTAACTATAAGATTACTAGATCCACCACTTCATGAATTTTTACCACATACAGATGAAGAGATAGAAGCACTAGCTAAAGATATGAAAATGTCATTTGAAGAACTTAAAAATATTGTTACAGGACTACATGAGTTTAACCCAATGATGGGACATAGAGGTTGTAGATTAGATGT
This sequence comes from uncultured Clostridia bacterium, assembly GCA_944390515.1. Taxonomy (GTDB): domain Bacteria; phylum Bacillota; class Clostridia; order TANB77; family CAG-508; genus CALXVA01. The sequence goes on along the minus strand of CALXQG010000044.1, from coordinate 7,095 downwards.
AACATATCCTGAAATTGGTGTGATGCAAACAAAAGCAATTATAGGGGCAGCAATTAATGTAAAAAGAGAAGGAATAGATGTAAAACCAGAAATTATGATACCTCTTGTTGGAGACTATAAAGAACTTGTATATGTTAAACAAATAATTACATCTACAGCAGATGAAATGTTAAAACAGGAAAACATGGATATTAAATATATGGTAGGAACAATGATAGAAATTCCAAGAGCAACATTAATAGCAGATAAAATTGCAAAAGAGGCAGAATTCTTTTCATTTGGTACAAATGACTTGACACAAATGACATTTGGATTTAGCCGTGATGATGCAGGAAAATTTTTAGGAGAATATTATTCTAAAAATATATATGAATTTGATCCGTTTGCAAGAATAGATGAAGAAGGAGTAGGAAGTCTAGTAGAGCATGCTATTAAATTAGGAAGACAAACTAGACCAGATATAGAGCTTGGAATATGTGGAGAACATGGAGGAAATCCACCAACAGTAGAATACTGTCATAGAATTGGACTAACTTATGTATCTTGTTCACCATTTAGAGTTCCAATAGCAAGATTAGCAGCAGCACAAGCAGCAATAAAATATCCAAGATAAAAAATAAGATTAAAAATAAACATAACAATTTTGATACCCTAAAATAGACATTCTACTTTAAAAGTAAGATGTCTATTTTATTGGAAAAATTTAAAATTAAAAAAATTGTAAATAAAAATGACAAAAAAGGAGAAAATAACAAATAAAGATAGTTAAAAATGCAAAAAATGCTATCAAAATAAGTTTATTAAGGAGGAGACTATGAAAAATACAATAAAAATATTTTTTCTTATTGCATTATTATTTACAATTTTTTTAGCTTTACCGAGTATTAGTAATGCAGCAACACAGGTTACAGATGAAAAAACCTTAAAATCTGCAATTCAAACTGTGGAATCAGGAGGAACAATCGAAGTACAAAACAATATTACTGTTACTGGACCAATTGTAATTCAAAAAGAACTAACAATAGATGGTAATGGATACACATTAGCAGGTTCAACAGAATGGACCTCAACATCAGGAAATCAAAGTATGTTCACAGCTCAATTCGCTGAAGGAAAACTTACATTAAAAGATATTAACCTAAATAATGGACCTAAATATGGAGTTCAGTCATATGATGGTGCAAAGGTCATATTAAACAATGTGTCAATCACAGGATTTAGATATGGTGGAGTTTTGGCAAATGGTGGTAATGTGGAAATTATTGATTTACATTTAGGATATAATGGAACTGGAGCAAATAATGGAATAGAAATAGACAAGGGAGCATCAGCTACAAATAATCCAAGTTTAACCATGAATGGTACTCTTACCTCAGATTCAACAGAAAATGTTGTAAGACCTGCTGAAAATGGATATTTAACAGATTTTACAATAACAAACACAGAAAACACTACAAATAAAGTCGTTATTGCAGGAAATAGTGTAATCTTAACAGATGAAAATGATAATGTAGTATCAGAAAGCGAAATACCAGAAAAAGCGACACCAAATATAGATATAAAGAAACTTGTTGTTACTATAATTGCAGGAGACAATTTAAACAGAATAGTTGTTGACGAAGGAGATACTTTAACAGAAGAATTATTAAGTTCTAGTATAGAAATCGATGAAGGGTATGAAATAGTTGGTTTCTTTACAGACTCTGACTTTAAAAATAAATTTGATTTTAGTAGCAAAATAAGTGAAGATACTATAGTATATGTAAAAACATCAAAAATACAAGAGGAAAAGCCAGAAATACCAGATGAACCTGTGAAAGAAGAGGAAAAAGATGATGTTCCAAAAACAGGTGTTAAAGATTATACAGTAATATATATTGCTTTAATGATGATGTCTTTAACAGGAATTGTATATATAAACAAAAAGAATGTATAATAAAATAAATTTTACAGAGGGATTATCCATATCGATAATTCCTTATTTTTGCAGAAATATATTTTAATAATTAATTGATAATAGTTACTATATATGATAATATAAATAAAAAATAAAGGAAGAGAGTGTGTTATGGAAAAATCAAAAGTTTATTTTTGTAAAGAAATTACTCCAGAAAGTATTGTAAAAATATATGAAACACTTGGAGTTAAGCTAAAAGGAAAAGTTGCAGTTAAACTACATTCAGGAGAACAAGGAAATCAAAACTATATTAGACCTGAAATGGTAAAAAATATTGTAGAGCATGTAAACGGAACAGTAGTAGAGTGTAATACTGCTTACGAAGGTGCAAGAAATTCAACAGAAAAACACAAGAAATTATTAGAAAATCATGGTTGGACAAAATATTTTGATGTTGATTTGTTAGATAGTGAAGGACCAGATATGGAACTAGATATTCCTAATGGAAAAGTTCTAAAGAAAAATTATGTTGGGAAAAATCTAAAAAACTATGATTCAATGTTAGTATTATCACATTTTAAAGGACATCCCATGGGAGGATATGGAGGAGCACTAAAACAACTATCAATTGGCTGTGCTTCATCAGAAGGAAAATCATGGATACATTCAGCAGGAAAAACAAAAGACCAAAAAATATTGTGGAGTAATTTACTGGAACAAGATTTATTCCTTGAATCAATGGCAGATGCCGCTGAATCAATTATTAATTATTTTAAGGGAAATATTGCATTTATTAATATAATGTGCAATATGAGTGTTGATTGTGATTGTTGTGCAATAGCAGAAAATCCCTGTATGAAAGATATTGGAATCTTAGCGAGTACAGATCCAATAGCGATAGATCAAGCGTGTATAGATTTAGTAAATGAATCAGACGACCCAGGAAAAGAACACTTTTTGGAAAGAGTAAATTCAAGACATGGAATTCACACAATAGAAGCATCAGCAAAACTTGGATTTGGAAATAGGGAATATGAATTAATTAGTAAATTATAGATGATAAGAGCAGTTCAATTTCTATTGAACTGTCTTTCTTACAAGAATATAATAATTGATATTTTACGTATAAAAAATAGGTTGATAATTGTTTTTGATTATGGTATTATTGGACCATAAAAAATGCTAGGTGATAAAAATGAATAGATGTAAATGGGTAAATTTAAAAAACAAATTATATGTCGGTTATCACGATAATGAATGGGGAAAACCAAATTATGATGATAAATATATGTTTGAACTTTTAGTATTAGAATCCTTTCAAGCGGGTTTATCTTGGGAATGTATTTTAAATAAAAGAAAAGCTTTTAGAGAAGCTTTTGATAATTTTGATTATTATAAAATAAGTAAATATGATGAAAAGAAGATAGAAGAGCTTTTTAATAATAGTAATATTGTAAGAAATAGATTAAAGATAAATGCTACAATAAATAATGCAAAGGTATTTATTAAGATTCAAAAAGAATTTGGTAGTTTCTCAAATTATATATGGAAATTTACAGAAGGTAAAATTATTAAAAATATGGATAACAATTTTAAAACAACAACTGAATTGTCAGATAATGTTTCAAAAGATTTGAAAAGAAGAGGAATGAAATTTGTTGGCTCAACGATTATATATTCATATTTACAAGCTATTGGAGTTATAAACGACCACGAATTAGAATGTGATTTTTATTAATTAAATCAAATAAATAATATTAAATTAGGAGGAATAGAAAATGATTCAAATAAATAATATTTCAAAATCTTATATTAAAGGAAAAAAATCAGTAGATAGTTTAAGTCTTGAAATCAAAGACGGAGAAATATTTGGTTTTTTAGGACCAAATGGAGCAGGAAAAACTACTACAATTAGAATGATGACAGGTATTTTAAATATTGACGAAGGAGATATTTTAATTGATGGTAAAAGCATAAAAAATGAACCTTTAGAAGCAAAAAAGAGATTTGGATTTGTTCCAGATAGCCCAGATATGTTTTTAAGGTTAAAAGGAATTGAATATTTAATGTTTATGGCAGATATCTATGATGTTGATATAAGTAAAAGAAAAGAGAAAATTGAAACATTAACTAAAAAATTTGATATATACAAAGAACTAAATAATCAAATTCAAAGTTATTCCCATGGTATGAGACAAAAAATAGTAATATGTGGAGCATTACTTGCAGAACCAAAAAATTGGATATTAGATGAACCTATGACAGGTCTTGATCCTAAATCTTCCTATGACTTGAAAGAAATGATGAGAGAACATAGTAAATCAGGTAAATGTGTATTTTTTTCAACACATGTATTAGAAGTAGCCGAAAAAATATGTGATAGAGTAGGTATTATAAATAAAGGAAAGCTAGTATTTGTAGGTACTTTTGAAGAAATGAAACAAAAATTCAAAGAACAAGCGTCATTAGAAAAACTATTCTTAGAAATTACAGAAGAATAATTTGAGAAAGGAAGAAAATATATGGGAAAAGTATTAAGATTAACAAAAATATTTCTTAAAAATTCGTTTTCTGATATGAATGACAAGATGGGTGTTTCTACAAAATCGAAAAGTAGAGTTTTAATTTATGGATTGTTATTCATATATTTTGCAGGAATTATAATATTTTTTGGTTATAACTTATTAGATGGATTAATTGAAATACATCAAGAAAGTATATTTATTGGAATGATTTTATTTATGATATTTGGACTAGTAGCTTTCCAAACAATATTTTCAAGTATTAATGTACTATATTTCACTAAAGACAATGAATATTTATTACCGCTTCCCCTCAAGCCATATCAGATAATACTTGCAAGGACAAATGTGATATTATTAATAGAGTACATAATCGTATTTCTGGTTGGATTAGTGCCACTTACAATGTATGGAATATTAACAAGTGCAAGCTTTATATATTACGTAATTATGACAATATCAGTAATATTAATACCTATATTACCAGTACTGTTAATCAACATAATTGTAATGTTCATAATGAGCTTTGCAAGATTAACAAAAAATAGAAATAGATTTCAGATAATTGCTTATATAATAATACTAATAATTTCAGTAGGAATTTCTGTATCAATGAGTGGAACAAAAGAAAGTATGTCTAATGAAGAAATGGCACAGTTAATTGTTCAAGCAAATGGAATGATAGAGTTGATTAAGGGGTATATTCCAACAGTTGATTATTTAGCTGAAGCATTAACTACAAATTCTGCATTAGTATCAACAATGCAAATATTAAAGACTATAGTAATAACAATAGCAAGTTTTATAGTTTATTTATTAATAGCACAAAAGCTATATTTTAAAGGATTAGTTGGAAATTTATTTGGTGGAGGAGCTAAAAGTTCAAATAAAGAAATTAGTCAAAAAGAATTTAGAAATAATAAGTTATATAAAAGCTACATAGGAAAAGAATTTAAAGAATTAGCTAGAAATCCAATATTCTTAATGCAATGCTTATTACCATCAATATTAATACCAATCTTAATGACAGTTATTTTTATTACAGGAATAAATAGTGAGAGTGAGGAAACAGGAAATTTAACGCAAATGATACAGGAAATCAAAATAGATACTTTTGTTGTATCAGCTGTAATTTTAGGAATAATCCAATTTTTCACAATGTTTATATATATTTCAATAACTTCAATTTCAAGAGAAGGAAAAAATGCTATTTTTATAAAATACATACCAGTTACATTATATAAACAATATATATATAAGATAATACCAAATCTTATTATGTATTCTATAACAGTAATAATTTCATTAAGTATAATTCAATATTTATTACATCTGCCTGTCTTAATACTTTTATTAATATTTATTGTTTCAATGATAATGGGAGGATTACAAAGCATCCTAATGCTTATAGTAGATTTAAAAAGACCAAAATTAAATTGGGATTCGGAATATGCTGTTGCCAAGCAAAATTTGAATTTAATATTTCCTATGCTTTTATCTATGATAAATATTGGAATTATAATTGGATTAGTATTTTTACTAAATAATATGAGTGCTATAATAGGACTTATACTTGTAGGAGTAATTTATGGAATATTAATAGCAGTAGCAAATAAATATTTATATAAAAATCAAGAAAAATTGGCAAGCAATATAATGTAAAAAGTGTTAGAAAGGAGTAATTGGTATGTTAGAAGATGTGGAGGTTTTATGCCATAGTAGCATTAGAATTAATGGAGAAAAAACAATATATATTGATCCATTTAAAATAGATAAAAAGTATAATGATGCAGACATTGTATTTATTACACATAGTCACTATGATCATTATTCAGAAGAAGATATTGATAAAGTAATAAAAGAAAATACTTTTATAGTTGTACCTGAAGAATTACTAGAAAGATTACTAAAAAAGGGTTATAAAAATGAGTATATTATTACAGTAAAACCATATGAAACGAAGACAGTAAATGGAATTAGATTTGAGACTGTTCCAGCTTATAATACAAATAAAGAATTTCATCCAAAAGAAAATAATTGGGTAGGTTATATAATAGAATTAGACGGAATTAGGTATTATATTGCAGGAGATACAGATTTGACTGAAGAAAATGAGAAAATAAAGTGTGATGTAGCATTCGTACCAGTAGGTGGAAAATACACAATGGACTATAAAGAAGCGGCAGATTTAGTAAATAAGATAAAGCCTAAAATAGCAGTACCAATCCATTATGGAAGTATTATAGGAACAAAAAAAGATGCAATAAAGTTTACAAAGTTAATTCATCCAGAAATAGAGTATAAAATATTGATGTAATCCACAGTATAGATAAAAATAAATATTAGAAAAAACACTTGACAGTCACAAACAAATGTTTTAAAATATATTGCACAGTAATATCATAAAAATTGTAATCGATGTACTAAAAAATGAGACAATAAATCATACAAATATGTTATTATAAGTAAATACTGCAAGGAAGTGATAGTTGTGGAATTTGAAAAATCCAAGCTGATAGAATTAAAAGAAAAGTTTGATTCTATTATCAATACGGAAGAAAAAGACAATATAGAATTTTGGTATGCAAGAGATTTACAGATTCAATTGGGTTACAAAAGATGGGAAAATTTTATTGAAACGATAAAAAAAGCAATGCAATCTTGTGAAAATGCTGG
>CALXQG010000043.1 GCA_944390515.1 uncultured Clostridia bacterium | reverse complement strand
TGTTAATGGAATTTGGTATATATATGGTGGTCTAAAATCTGGACTTTTGGTTGCTTCTTTGTCTTTTATTATTTCTATTCTATCAAATACTCCCATTGTTATTTTACTACTATCACAATCTGAGCAATGTGTTATCGGTGCTTGTCCTTCTAGTGGCTTTCCGCATTTTTCGCAAAATGTTCTATGATACTTACCAAGTTTTGGATCTAATCCGTAATTTGCAAGTATTTTTCTTCCATCTTCATTCTTTAAAGCCTTCATTATTTCTTTAAAGCTGATTCCTTCTAATAGCATTTTATTGTATTCTCTTGCTATCTTTGGAAGAGAATGTGCATCTGAATTAGTAATAAATGTACGCTTTTCAAGTTCTGATATTTCATCTGCTAAATATGTATCTGAGCTAAGTCCTAATTCTATTGCAAATATTTTATCAAATTTTTCTTTGAAAATCTTACTTAATCTATCTGTACAGTTACCATAAAAGCTTTTGTGTGGAGTAAAAGCATGAGCAGGTATTAAAACACCATTATATTTTTCAACAATGTCTACTAAATCATATGCAGAAATGTTGGCTCTTTGGGAGCTTAATGTTATATTATGTATATGATTTTGCATCTCTTTGGAAAATGCCTTTATATCATTTAAAGTTGGAAAATAGCATAAGTTATGAGCACTACCCGTTTTCCCCTCATCATTTATTTCAGATGTTTCTATTTCACTTCCTAGTATAATACATACTTTGTTTTTATATATAATTCCACCATCTTCTATTTCATATGCTTCTCCTGTTTTTAAAAATCTTTCTATATCTTCTATTACATATGGTGAAGCACAATCTATAATTCCTACAACATTTATTCCTTTTCTATCAGCACATTCTTTTGCAATATTAGCAAAATTCAATGATCTTGCTGCTGTAATTTTTATCGGTTTTCCATTTTCACTTCTTCCTATATGTACATGTAAATCTGCAAATACTTCGTTCATTTCTATTTCCTCTCTTATTATTTTTATACTTCTAATAAATTACATATATAATCAAAACAAAAGACTGGCAATTATATTTCATTTATCCAATCTTTTGTAAAAGAATATATTATCTCTCTTCACCCATATCTTCGCGAATACCATCTACTAAACTATAATTTTTATCATCTTGCATTGTTACTGTTTGTGCTCCTACTTCTTGTCCCTTTTTTCTATTTGTTTCTACTTCTTCTATTCTTGCATTTTTTTCTGCACACTCTTTTATTCCAGCTCCAATATCTCCTTTATCTATTCTATCAATACCTTGTGATGATTTTTCTAAACTTCCGGCTAAACCATTATTAATCATATCTTAATCTCCTCCATATAATTAACGAATTTTTTAAATTCTTCTAAATACCTATTATCTTTATCTTTTAAATTTCTATATTCTAATAATACTAATGCCTCATCAGGTTTAAGAGCAATTCTTTCTGGTCTACTTAAAAGCATTCCGCCAAACTGGTCTGTAAGCTCTAATATATCACTTTCTTTTTCTCTTGGTTCTATTCCGCTATATCTATTGACCCCTTCACATATTCTGCAAAATCTATCACTGAAACCAAGTGTAGATAAAAACTCTGCTCCTTCTTTTGCAAATGAATGTATTTTATTAATATCTTTAGAAGTAAGTTCTTTTTTACAGCTCCATAAAAGACTTGCTGTAATTACTTCATTTTTATCAATTCCCATATCAACTCTATCTATAAAAAGTTTAGTTAAAAATGTCTTGAAAACAACTGAATTATCATAAAATATTCCAGTTCTTTTTTGTAAGTAAAACACTATTTCCATTTTCTTTACCCAATCTTTTTCAGATAGGATATAATCTGCAAATGTTTCCACACTCATGTTTCTTCCCCCTAAATCAAGGTTTATGCTTTTGCCCATTTAATCTCTATACATATTATATTCTAAGAAATTTGAAATTTCAACAATGTTACACAAATGTCATATAATTGTAATATTTCTGTAACATTTATTTGTACTTTCGGAGAAAATATGTAATATTACTGATTTTCCTTATCATATAATTTTATATACATCTGATAACTGTTTAAAATTTTTCTTACATAATTGTTAGTTTCCTTATATGGTATATTCTCTATGTCAGAGCCATCACTTTTTATTATTCCTTCTTTTATCCATTCTTCTACATTACCTAATCCTGCATTATATGCAGTAAGCGCTAATACATTATTTCCATTATATAGATTTAATAGATACGCATAATATGACGTTCCAAGTTTTATATTTGTTTCAGGGTCATATAAGTCATGTGATTCTATTGTTTCTTCATCTATTATATTTGACCTTTCTATTGCTGTTTCTTCCATTAGTTGCATTAAGCCTTTTGCATTACTACTAGATGTGACATGTGAGTCAAAATTGCTTTCCGCTTTTATTATTGCATATACTAAATATTTATCTAAACCATTCTCTTCAGAATATTTTTCTACATATTCTGAATATTCTATTGGATAAATTGTTTTTAAAACACTATCTATTATTTTCATTTTAAAAACAAGTAAATATCCAAGTAATAATATAATTAAAATTATTAAGATTATAATAAATTTTTTTGTCATTAGATTCTCCTTCTTAACTATTTTCTATTTTGCCTCATACCAGTTAGTTGCTTCTGAAACTTCCACTTTTAGAGGGACTCTCAATTGTGCTGCATTTTCCATTTCTTGTTGTAATATATTCTTAATTTTTTCTTTTTCCTCTATTTTACATTCTATTATAAGCTCATCATGAACTTGTAGAACTACTTTTGCTTCCAACTTTTCTTCCTTTAATCTATTATACACGTTTATCATTGCTATTTTCATTATGTCTGCAGCTGTTCCCTGTATTGGTGTGTTCATTGCTGCTCTTGCTCCAAATTGCCTTACCATATAATTGTTTGAACTAAGCTCTGGAATATATCTTCTTCTATGGAATAGAGTTTCAACATACCCATTATTTTTTGCCTCTTCGACTATATCATTCATGAAATTCTTTATTCCACTATATTTTTCCAAATATTGGTCTATATAACTTTTTGCATGTTTTTTGCTAATACCTAATTGTCCTGCCAAGCCAAAATCACTAATTCCATAAACAATACCAAAATTTACTGCTTTAGCAGCTGTTCTTTGCTCTTTTGTAACTTCTTCTATAGGTATATCAAATACTTTTGAAGCTGCTTGTTTATGAATATCTTCATCATTTTTAAATGCTCTTACCATCATTCTGTCTTTTGATATATGAGCTAAAACTCTAAGCTCAATTTGAGAATAATCTGCATCTATAAATATATTTCCTTCTGCTGGCTTAAATACTTTTCTTAATGTCTTTCCAAGTTCCTGTCTTGTAGGTATATTTTGTAAATTTGGTTCTGTACTACTAATTCTTCCTGTTGCAGTTATTGTTTGGTGAAAATATGAGTGAATTCTATGTGTTTTTTTATTTATATATGGTATTAGTCCCTCAACATATGTTGAATTAAGTTTCATTAAACTTCTATATTCTAGGACTTTTTCTACCACAGGATGCTCATCTCTTATTTTCTCTAAAATATCTACATCTGTTGAATAACCAGTTTTTGTTTTCTTGTATACAGTTAATCCTAATTTTTCAAATAACATATTTCCTAATTGTTGTGTAGAATTTATATTAAACTCTTCTCCACATAATTCATAAATTTCGTTTTTTAATGTCTCTAATTTTTCTTTTAGTTCATTTCCTAAATTAGTTAATTCTTCTTTATCTACATACATTCCATTAATTTGCATTTCTCCAAGGACTTCTATTAGAGGCATTTCAATATTGTTAAATAATTCTAATGAATTAACTTTTTCTAATTCTTCTAATGTTTTTTTAGCAATCTCACAAATCAAATACGCTTTGAATCCATATATGTACTTACTATTCTTATTTTCTTCATCTATTTGGAATAAATTTAGTTGTTTAGTAGATTTCTTTTCATCTTCATATTGCCCAATATATTCTTCACAGTCCATTCCTAAATATTGAATAGTTAAATTTTCAATAGAAAAATTGCTTCCTGTTGGATTTAAGTCATAGCTTGCAATTTTAGCATCATAGAATATATTGTGCAAAACTATACCCTCTTCCTTTAAGAGAACGTAGTCTTCTGATACATCATGACCGTATTTTTTAATATTAGCATCTTCAAATACATCCTTAAAATATTGCAAAATTCCTTCATCATTTATTTTTATCCAATAAGCTGTTTTCTCTTTTTCATCATAAATAGATATTGATTTTATTTCTTTCTTTATTATATTATCAGTATCTCTTAAACTTTTTTTCTCAAGTAAATAAACCATTACTTTGCTAGATTTAATCTTTGTGATTACTTTATCTATTTCATTTTCTTTAATTTCTTTTATTTGTATTAAATCGCTTATTTCTCTTTCTTTCTTTTCAGACTGTAAATTAAATCTATCTATGAATCTATTAAAATTTAATTCTTTAAATTTCTCAAATAATTTTTCATTATCCCATTCTTGAACCTTTAAATCTTCTATTTTTTCTTCCAATGGTACATTTATATTTATTGTTCCCAGTTTTCTTGATAATAGTGCTAAATCTTTATTTGCCACTAATTTTTCTTTTAGCTTTTCCTTTAACGTATCCGTATTTTCTTCTATTGATTTATATAAATTATCAATAGTTTTATACTTTTTAACTAAATCAAGTGCCGTTTTTTCTCCAACTCCAGGAACACCAGGGATATTGTCTGATGTATCACCCATAAGTCCCTTAACTTCAATTAATTCTTCTGGTGTTACACCATACTTTTCCTTTATTTCATTTTCTCCAAATGTATCTACTTCTGTTTTTCCAACTTTAGTATGAGGAATTCTTACAAATATATTTTTACTTGTAAGTTGAAATGTATCCCTATCTCCCGAAACAATAGTAACTTCTAGTCCTTCCTTTTCTCCTAATTTAGCAAGTGTTCCTAGTACATCATCTGCTTCATATCCTTCTTTTTCAATTACCGTTATGTGCATCAATTCTAATATTTCCTTAACTATTGGCATTTGTTCAGCAAGTTCATTAGGCATACCCTTTCTAGTAGCTTTATATCCCTCATATAATTTATGTCTCTCTGTTGGTGCTTTTAGGTCAAAAGCTACAGCAATATAGTCTGGGTTTATATCATCCATTACCTTAAATAAAATTGCAAAAAAGCCATACACTGCATTTGTATATTTTCCATCAGGTGTTGTAAGCATCTTGCTTCCCATTATTCCATAAAAAGCTCTATTTAATATACTATTTCCATCTATTAAAACTAATCTAGACATTCTATAAATATCTCCTTTATATCTATTTGCTATTTTGCAACACAGTATATCATACTTTATATAAATTATCTATAAGTTTGAATTAATTTTATTTTAAGTATGAATAAGTACATATTACCTATATTTTGTCCATTTGTATTTATTTAAGTCAACTCTATAATTTTTAACTACTATTCCTTCTTTTTCTAGTTTTTCTTTTTGTTTTTCAATTCCTCCAAAGGCAAAATTATTGGATAAGCATCCCTTGCTATTTACTACTTTATAACAAGGATATTTTTCTTCATTTGGATTATTGTGTAGAAGGTTTCCTACTACTCTAGCTAATTTTTTGTTTCCTAAATATTCTGCTATTTGACCATAAGTTACTACCTTTCCCTTAGGAATAGTTAGTAAAAATTCATATACTTTTTCTTTCATACTTCACCTACTTTTAGACATCACTATCTATCTTAATATAGCAGCAACTATAACTAAAATTAAAACTATAGCTATAAAATAAATATAGTATCTAAAAAAACTTTTCCTTATATTGTTATACTTTTTTATTTCTTTTTCATTTTCATCATCATTATCATTTTTTAATTCTTCTATATTTTGAATATCTAAAGCACTCGAATTTTTATATTCTTTCATATATTGTTTTATAGTCTCCTCATATTCTTCAGGTATAAATATTTTTAATCTTTGCATATATTTAGGGATTCTAATACCTTCCCAATATTCCTCAATTTCTGTTTTATATGGTATGTTATCTTTTTTTAAAATTTCTTCTATCCATACAGATGTATTTATTTTGTAATTATCTATTTCATATATTTTTATCCATTTCTCTTCCATAACTTATTTTCCCCCTATATATTTTCTCCTTGTATTATAATACCATAAAACAAAAAATTACTCTATACTTTTATATAGAGTAATTATATATTTTTTCAAATAAACTGTTTGAAATATAATTTTCAAAGATTTTTTTGATATTTTTTCTCTATTCTATATTCTTATTAACGCTCGAAATCCTCTTGATTTATAATAAGATTCTGCGCCATTATGATAGATAAAAATTTGATTATATCGTCTATCTCCAAAAATAGCACCACCGAAGTTTCCTAATTTGATTACTTGTTTTTAACCAACTTGACGTTTTTGTATCAGACTCTCCTAATTTTTGTAATTCTTGATATTGTTCTATATTTAAAATTTGTACTCCCATACTGTTTGCCATATCTATTGCACTATTTACTGGTTTATGCTCTTTTCTTGATAATAATGCTTCATAATCATAGCAAACATTTCTACCTCCCAAAGGACTTTCTTTTGAGCAGTCACAAAAAACGTATTCGTCTGTATTTTTATCATATCTAATAACATCAGGCTCTCCACCAGTTTTTTATATTATTAAAAAATTAGGTGTAAAAAATAATATTTCTAATGTTAATCTTTCTTGTATCTTAACAAATTTATTTTTTGATTTACATAAAGTTATTATATTATATTTGTAAAACTTATTTTAACTTCCTTAATCTTAATGCATTTGTTATTACTGTTAAACTGCTAAATACCATTGTTAGACTTGCAATCATTGGATTTATTGAAATTCCTATTGGTCTTAGTATTCCCATTGCTATAGGTATCATTAAAACATTATAGAAAAATGCCCAGAATAAATTTTGCTTTATATTTCTTACTGTGTTTTCACTTATATTTATCAATTTTAAAATAGAATTTAAATCATTTTTTATTAGTATTACATCTGAAGAATCCATTGCTATATCTGTTCCACTATTTACACTTACTCCAATATCACTATTAGCTAGAGCAGGACTATCATTTATTCCATCTCCACACATCATTATTCTTCTATTTTCTTTTCTTAATTTCTTTATTACTTCTGCTTTCTCTTTAGGCAATACATCTGAAATTATCTTTGTAATTCCTATTTCTTTTCCTATATTTTCAGCTGTTTCTTTATTATCTCCTGTAAGCATAATAGTTTGAATATCTTTTTGATTTAATTTTTCTATAGTATCATTAACATTTTCTCTTGCAATGTCATTTACTCCAATTAAAGCTATTATTTTTTCATCTTTGATAACGTAAATAACACTATTTCCTTTAGCCGTTAATTCTTGTTCATCTTCTATATAATTATTTGAAATAGAAGCTTTTTCTACCATTTTTCTGTTGCCCAATATATATTTTTGGTCTTGAATTTCTCCTATAACACCATATCCAGATATATTTTCAAAATTGTTTACTACTAATTTATTTAATTTTTCTTCTTCCATATATTCTAAAAATGCTTTACCTATTGGATGTGTTGACTTTGCTTCTATACTTCCTAATAACTGTAGAAGTTGTTTATTATCAAAATCACTATAATTATTTATTTTAGAAATTTTAGGTCTTCCATAAGTTAATGTCCCTGTTTTGTCAAAAACTATTGTGTCTATTTTTGAAGCAGTTTCTAATATTTCACTTTTTTTAACTAATATTCCATTATTAATACATACTCCTTCACTTACAACAATAGCAAGTGGAGTTGCAAGTCCTAGACTACAAGGACAAGCTACTACAAGTATTGTAACAAATGTTGAAATAGCAGAAGTTACTCCTAAACCTAATAACAAATATATAACTAATGTTATAATTGAAATTGCTAGTAAAATTGGCACAAAATATCCTGAAATCTTATCTGCAATTTTTGCAATTGGTGCTTTAGTATTACTTGCTTCTATAACTAATCTCACTATTTCAGATACAGTTGATTCTTTTCCTATCTTCTCTGCTTTATACCTTATATATCCATCATAATTAAAACTTCCTGCAATAACTTTTTGTCCTTCTTCTTTAATTACTGTTTTACTTTCTCCTGTAATAAAAGATTCATCTAAATGTGCTTTTCCTTCTATGATTTCTCCGTCAACTGCTATTTTTTCTCCTGGCTTACTTATTAATATATTACCTTTTTTTATTTCATCTAAAGTTATTGTCTTTTCTTTTCCATCTATTTCTATAGTTGCTTGGTTTGGTGTTATTTCTACTAATCTTTTTATTGACTCTTTAGTTTTATCTTTATTAATACCATCCAAATATCTTCCTAGTTTTACAAAATAAACAACTATAGCTGATGATTCAAAATACAAATTCATTGTATAACTATAATCACCTTTTATAACTCTATACATTCCATATAAACTATATATAAAACTGCTAAGTACACCTATTGCTACTAAAGTATCCATATTTGGAATTCTATGTATTAAATTTTTATATCCATTTTTCAGAATATCATATCCATAAATCAAAAATAATATTGCTAAAACAAATAAAGTACTTGTATAAATAATAGGATTTGTATGTGGATTAAATACTGTCGGCACAGGCAAATTGATCATATGTCCCATTGATATATACATTAGAGTTATTGCCAATATTGAAAATACTATGAATTTTATTTTTTCTATTTTATTCTCTTTTTCAATTTTAAATTCTTCAAAAATTCCAGCACTTTTAAATCCTGCTTGCTTTACATATTTTTCAATTTTCTCTTGATTTAATATATTTTCATCATAATCAATACTTGCATTTGCCAGTACAAGATTTACATTTGCATTTATAATACCATTTTGTTTATTTAAATATTTTTCTAATCCATTAGAACAAGCACTACAAGTCATTCCTTCTATTTCTAGTATAATATTTTTCATAATTATTATTCCTCATTTTCAAAACCTAAATCTTCAATTTTCTCTTTTATGTTTTCTAGGTTAACCTCTTTAGTTGTTTTAATTAAAACTGTACCGTCAATGTGATTTGCAACAACTTCATCTATCCCATCTATTGTAATTAACGAATTTTTTATTCTATTTTCACATCCCTCACAGTGCATTCCTTTTATTTTTAAATTTATTTCTTTCATAATTATTTAAACTCCCTTCATACTTTTTAATGATGATGGTGATGATTTCCTTCATTATTAATTTTAATTTCACACTCTTTTTCATCACAATTATCATTCTTATCTTCTATTTCTATTGTCGTATGCAAAATACCAAGATTTTTCATCTCTTTTCTTATTTTGATTTTTAATTCTTTTGTATTTTTGTTTTCAGTCACAATATGCATTGTTGAATAATTAGTAATGCCATCCATACTCCAAATATGAATATGGTGAACGTCTACTATTTCTTTTATTTCTAATAAATGTTTCTTTATTTTTTCTACAGATATATCTTTAGGTGTCTTCTCTAAAAACAAATCTAAAATATCTTTTAAATTTTTGAAAGCATTAATAAGTATAAATAAAGCTATGCATATGGACATAATTGAATCTACAAGTGATATATTGGTAAATTTCATTAATATAGAACCTATTAAAACTACTACCCATCCCAATACATCTTCAAGCATATGTAAATTTACTGCTTTTTGGTTTATTGAATCTCCTTCCTTCGTGAAGTATGCAGCAAGAAAATTAATTACCACTCCAAATATTGCAAAAATAATCATACCATTATAATTTATTATTACAGGATTTAAAATTCTTTTTATTCCGCCTAATATTACAAATATAGAACCTACTGTTAGCACAATTGTTGTTATTAA
Source organism: uncultured Clostridia bacterium (assembly GCA_944390515.1). Lineage (GTDB taxonomy): Bacteria > Bacillota > Clostridia > TANB77 > CAG-508 > CALXVA01. Next base: position 333 of record CALXQG010000043.1, on the reverse strand, counting down.
TGCTCCTAAAACTGAATATCTAGCATAGCCATAAGTATATTTTTCATCTGGTTTCTTTTTACTTATTTTTTCTAATATTAGTGATATTCCTATACTTAGTGCATCTCCAAAATCATGAACTGCATCAGACATTATTGATATACTATTAGTAAATATTCCTCCTATTAACTCAAATAAAGAAAATGATATATTTAAAATAAATGCAGTTAAAATATTTTTCTCTGTTTTCATTTATTATTTCCTCCTTTAATTATTAAATCTTTTAAATAAACTTATTAATTCATCAATTACTTCTAAGTTTCCTTTTTCTAAATCTTCAGCTACACATCTATA
>CALXQG010000042.1 GCA_944390515.1 uncultured Clostridia bacterium | reverse complement strand
TTCCACACCTCATAAAATTTTCTCCTTTCAAAATTGAATTGGCATATACTATTCTTGAAAATTTATCCCCCTAATCTATAAAGGAATATTTAGGGTATTTGTGCAAAGAAATTTAAAATTTTTAATATAAAGGGATTTTTTTGAATTTTGGTAACCAAAATCAAATAAATTTAAGCTTTTTTCATTTCATGAGAATTTGTTTTATTTCTTTGAGATTATACTTTTTATTGTATTCTTTAATGTAAAAGTTTTTATTACTGACTTCATTAACTTTATATTCAAGTATTGTTAAAGTAGTAGGATATTTAATTAAATATTCAGTAGGCTCTATAAATTGTAAATTAGTAGCCTTTAAATGTTTAATTTTTCCGTTCTTAATTGTGTAATTATAATTTTTAATGTTTTCCAATAACTCCTCATTAGGTTCTAATTCTTGTATTATCTTAAATTCAAGCATAAAAAATGTCCTCCTTCCTAGAAAGAGAACATTAAAGTTTAATATTTATATAAAATAAAAACTTACGAACTTTTATAGTCCGTAAGTTGTTTTCAAATGGAGCCAATAAGCAGAATCGAACTGCTGACCTACGGGTTACGAATCCGTTGCTCTACCAACTGAGCTATATTGGCAAATATTGGAGATACTAATTCCATTGATTAGTACCTCTATGTTTAGTTTTAAGTTATGTTATTTTAAATTAAAAATGTTTTCCTTTTCTTCTTTTTGGTTTCTCATCATAAAAGGTATTTACATTTATATCTGTACCAAAATTTTCATCAATTATACTTTTTCTGTCTTTTTTATTTTTCTCGTTATCTATTTCTTCTTGTAATTTTTCTTCTGATTCACTATTACTTTTTTTAGTATTTTCAGAAAATTTTTCTTCTTCCTCATTTTTATTATCTTTATTTAAAGAATCAAAGCCACCATAATATGGTTCAAAATCATCATCTTGTTTTCTATGTTTTACAATAGCTATTATTATAATTAAAATAATTATAACACCAATTGCAATTCCTCCATATAAGAACAAATCTTCATCATTAATTCCTGCAATTAGTTGTTCTTTCTCTGGTTCATGTATATTTGCTGTTATTTGATATGTTAGCACTTCTTTTCCATCTTGTGATTTTACTAAAATTGTTATAATATTTTCTCCTTGCTTTAGTCCTTCATTTCCAGTAGTTTCTATAATTGCATTATCTATATTAGACTTCGCATCAATATTAAGACTTGTAACACTTAAATCTGGTATGTCTAATGTGTATTCATATATATCACTGCTAAATGCTGGAGATAAATCATATCCTTCTACTGTCAATTCAGAAATTGCTAATTTCTCTGGTGTTCCCTTTGTAACATTTATTTTATATGTTCTCACTGTTCCATCTTCTGCAGTTACTTTTATTTCTATTATATTTTCTCCAACAAGAAGTTTAGCATTACCTGTTATCTCAACTTTAGCAGAATCATCCACAGCTTTTGCATTAATTTTTAATTCTTCTACATCTTCTCCTACCGTCAAACTATATTCTGTAACTTCTTTATCAAATTTAGGAGTTAATTCATAGTCTCCTTCTATAGTAAGACTTTCAAGATTCTTTTCATTTGATTCTTTTGGTTTTTCAGTAGTCAAATAACTACTACTTACATATGCTGTTTGCCCATTATACTCTATCTTACTCCATGAAGAACTTTTTCCAATTCTAGTTACACTATCTCCCTCTTCTAGAGACCCTATTACACTACTACTTGTACTATAGCTTGAACGTACATTTACACTAGCTGTAGCATAAACAGTTTCATTAACACTTGTAAATGATGGTGCTGATGATGTTGTTTTGTTTGAACTACTTGAGCTACTAGAGTTACTTGAACTTGAAGATGATTTTGCTTTTACAGTTACTGTCACTGATTTATTTACTGATGTAGATTCTATATCTTTTGAGTCTGTTATATTTCCTGTTAAAGATATTTTATAAGTGCCTGTACTATTTGGGGTAAAAGTTACACTTTTTGAGAAACTCCCATTCTCAGCATCATCAGTATACCCAACTATTGCTGTTGTCGATATTCCTGTTCCACTTATGCTTAAATCCCAAGATGCAGCATTACCATTTACTTTTATAGTAACAGGTGTTCCAACTGTAGTAGAAGTAGTACTTGCTGAAATTGAAACTGAAGCAGCATTAGATTTTATAGAAAACGCTAATGCTACAATAAAAGTTATTAATATACTAATTATTATTTTTTTTATTTTCATATTTAATTCTCCTTAAAATAAAACCAATTATTATAATGAAATTTTTTGTTTTCCCAATAAATCTTTTTGTATTAATAGTAAATCCGCTGAATCAATTTTACCATTTCTTGTTGCATCTGCTGCTTTTAGTTTACTATTTCCTGTAATTATTTGTTTTTCCAATAAATGTTTTTGAACAGCTAGTAAATCTGCTGAATCCACTATTCCATTTCCTGTTACATCTCCCAATTTAACAACTGTATATGTTGTACCATTATAGCTTACAGTATAGCCTGTTCCTACATTTCCAGATGTTACTTCTTTTCCACTCGCATTTTTTACTTTTGCACTTGATACTTTAGCTTTTATATTAGCAACAGTTACATTTGGTTCACATATTAGATTTCCATTACTTGTTTTAAATCCATCTCCACTTATTGATGAAGATATATCTCCACTTACAGGTTCAATATAATTTTCTTTATCATCGCCTCTAGCAACATAACCAGTTATACCTCCACTTGTTACTATTTTATCCCATATATATCCATTTGCTCTAGAGACATCTTTTTCTAATCTTGTTAAAATCTCTCCATTATCTGCATAATATAATCTCGTTGAACTTGTTCCTGGCTTTTCTCTAACTGATAAACTACTACAAACAACTTTTACAATGTCTTTACCACTAGATGTGCTACCATCCTTCACTTCTTCTAAATAACTTGCTACTATGTATCCTTGTGTTCCATCTGCTAACTTTATTCTAGACCAATCATATCCATCAATATTTTTGTATTTTCCTTTTTCTATAATTGTAACTCTTTGTCCTACTGCAAGTGTTAAGAGAACTGTTGTATTTAAAGTACCTGGACCGTTTCTAACATTTCCATCTTTAGTTGAAATTGCTGTTATTTCACAATTTGTAATATCGTCAATTATTTTAAATCCACTTGATACAATATATCCCTTTGTTCCATTGTCTAGAACCACCTTGTCCCAAATATATCCATTTTCTTTAGTAGAACCAGCTTCTATTCTTAAAATTTTACTTCCTTTTTTCAAGGTTGCCAATTTTGAAGAATTTTTATCTTTTGACTTATATACTACTACTGAAGAATCAGTAATTTCAATATTTTGAGTTACTATTGATTGTGTTCCAGGAATTGGACACCTTGTACTAGGCATATTTTCATATACCGGAATAACAAAATTAAATGACATATTTAAATTGCTATCTATTTCCTCATATGTTTGCATTATGCTTTGTCCTTCTGTTTTAGCTGCTGCAATATTTTGTTGATATTGATGCCAATACAATCCATTTTTGCTATTATCTACATCGTATTTTTGTAAGTATAATGTATTCTGACCTTGTGATATATACCCCTCTGCTAAAAATTCTGCTCCACCTTTCATTGCTTTTTCAGGATCTGTCCATCCTTGGCTTTTAGCATATTTTAGTCCATTTGTTATTATTGCTGTATCTCCTGAACCATATGCTCCAATATTTAAGTAATTATAATATCCTTTATAATTTGGATATGTTCCACTTATTAATGACGTTTCATTTCCTGGTCCTTGTTCTTGTCTAATTCTTGAAGCTAAATGATATGGACTTATTCCAGCTGATTTTGCTGCATCCATTATAGCTTGTGCATATGATTTATTTATTGTTCCCGTTGTTCCATCTGTTTTTGTATATTTTATTGTATTGCCTTGTAAATAATTACAATCAGATATTATTTTCTTTACACCTTCTACTGTATATTTTCCATCTGCCCATTTTAGATTTTCAAATTGAAATATATAATCTTCATTTAAAGAATTTCTAGGGTCCATATAATATGAAACAGCAGCTGCTGAAGCACATCTCCAACTTCCATTATCATATTTTTTATCTCCACAAACAGGACATACCCATTCTCCTGATGTTTTTTGAACCAAGCTTCTTCCATGTGAAGCTGTTGTTTCATTTCTTATTACTTCATTCCAATCTAGACCTGTAAATAAAATTGTAAAAGTCCAATTTGAATGTTTTTCAAGTAAATCATCAATTAAATCAGAATATCCCGAATAATTATCTAATATATTGCTTCCTTTTTTATAGTCTTTCGTACTTTGTGTTACTGCTTTTACTTCTTTTGAAAGAAATATGTTTATTATTACTCCTACTAACATTATTAAAATTAAGAAAACACTGATGCTTTTCTTTAATCTGTTATATTTCATATTTGGAATTCCTCCTCATTGGTTTTATCGACATTTTTTTCACATAAAGTATATCATTAATGTTTTTTCTAGTCAACCCAAATTTTTATGATTTTTTGCGATTTTTCCTTTACAAAAAATGTAGTTTAATATACAATAATGTAGAATAAATGGAAGGAATTAAGTATGGAAAAATATATTTCAAAAAATGAAAAAGATACTATAGATTTTGCAGAAAATTTTGCTAAAACACTTAAACAAGGAGATATTATTGTTCTAACTGGTGAACTTGGCTCTGGTAAAACAAAATTTGTTGAAGGTGTTTTAAAAAATTTTCACTTAGAAAATGAAATTTCTAGTCCAACATTTACAATCGTAAATGAATATACCAATGGAATTACAAATATATATCACTTTGATGTATATAGATTAGCTGATACAGATGAATTTTATGAAATGGGTGGAGATGAATATTTTTCTAATGGAATTTGCCTTATAGAATGGGGTGAAATGATAGAAGATATTCTACCAAAGCCATATACTAAAATATCATTTAAAAAAAGTACTGATAATCCAGATTATAGAGAATTAGAAATTACAAAGATTGAATAAAAGGAGAAAAAAGACTTGAAAATTTTAGCAATTGATACTTCTTCTAAAAGATGCAGTGTTAGCATTATGGAAGATAATGAAAAAATAATTGAATTATATAATGATGATGAAAAAACACATTCTGTTAAATTAATGCCAATGATTGACAATGCATTTAAAACAGCTAATTTAACATTGAATGATATATCCCTTTTAGTGTGCTCAATAGGCCCTGGTTCTTTCACAGGAGTCCGAATTGGAATATCTACAGTAAAAGCTTTTGCAGACGTAAAAAATATCCCAATTGTTGGTATTTCTTCTTTAGAAGGACTTGCATATAATGTTAAAGAATTAGCTTTAAGCACCAATTCATTTGTCGTTTCACTAATTGATGCAAAAAATAATAATGCATATTGTGGAATTTATGATTTAAGTAAAAATAATTGTAAGCAAATTTGTATTTTTGCCAAAGATATTGATACAACTGTTAATAATATAAAGGAAATACTTCAAAAATATAATAAAAATGCTATTTTGGTTGGAGATGGCTCAATTGTTTATCATGATTTATTAACTTCAATACCAAATTGCACATTTGCTCCCAATGAAGAAAATATTCAAAAAGGAATAAGTTTTGCAAAAGCAGGATTAATAAAATATAGAAATGGAATTTATGGAGATTCAAATACAATCTCTCCCCTATACTTAAAAAAATCACAGGCAGAACGTGCTTTACAAGAAAAAATACAAATCCAAAAAATGACAGCTGAGGATATTGATGCAATTTCTTCTATTTTAACAAGTGATTTTGATAAATTTTGGAGTGTTGACACATTAAAAAATGATTTTGAAAACGAAAATTCTACATACTTTATAGCAAAACTTGATGATGAAATAGTTGGATTTGCTGGAATATTAAAAATCTGCGATGAAGCAAATATTATGAATATAGTCACAAAAATTAATAAGCGTAACCTTGGAGTTGCAAATAAATTATTAGAAAAACTTATAAATACTGCCAAAGAACAGAATTGCAAAAGTATTACTTTGGAAGTTAATGAACATAATAATATTGCTATACATTTATATGAAAAATTTAATTTTAAACGAATAGGCTTAAGAAAAAAGTATTATAATAATACAGATGATGCAATAATAATGTCGCTTTAGTGACAATCCTAAATGCGCCACTTTTTATAAAATTTTAAGGAGGAATACCAATGAAAAGAAAAAATGAATTAAGTTATAAGGATTTAAAGGTTGTATGTGACCCAAAAGTTTTTAATTTTAATACTACTGATGAATTAGAACCTATAAGCACAGGTATTGGACAGGAACGTGGTATTAAAGCTTTAGAATTTGGGATTAATGTAGATATTAATGGTTACAATGTTTATGTTGAAGGGCCATATGGTGTTGGTAAAACTGCATATGTAAAAAATTATTTGAATGTTATTTCAAAAAAGAAAAAAGTTCCAAATGATTGGTGCTATGTATATAATTTTACTAATCCTAATGAACCTGTTGCAATTTCTTTACCTGCTGGTCAAGGTAAAGAATTTAAGGATATAATGAATTCTTTCATAAATGAAATTAAGGTTGATATAAAAAATACTTTTAATAATGAAGATTTTGAAAAAGAAAAAAATTTAATTAAACAAGAATATGAAACAAAACGTAATATTTTGATGGAAAAATTAAATAAAAAATCTGCTGAATATGGTTTTACTGTAAAGTCTGCACAAAATGGTATATATATGATGCCTGTTGTAAATGGAAAAACTATTGCAGAAGAAGAATTCAACAAATTAGATGAGGCAACAAAAAAAGAATTTGAAGATAAATCCACAATTGTTCAACAACATATTATGGAAGCAATTGGTGAAATAAAATCAATAGAGAGAGAATCTGACAAGAGAATTCAAGAATGGCAATCAAATGTTGCTCTTCTTACAATAAATGCTCATATTAATTTAATTAAAGCTAAATATAAAAGAAATAAAAAAATAAATAATTTCCTTGAATCTGTAAAAAAAGATATTTTAAAAAATATCAATTTATTTACAGTAGATGAAAAAACTCTAGAAGGAAAAATGCAAGGTCCACAAGCTGCTCATCCAGAAGTATATAAACCTTGGGTAAATTATAGAGTTAATTTGTTCATTGATAATAGTAATTCAGAAGGTGCTCCTGTTGTAGCAGACACTAACTACTCTTATCACAACATTTTTGGAAAGCTAGAATATGAAAATTATTACGGAACTTTAAAAACAGATTATACAATGTTAAAACCTGGTCTTCTTCATATTGCCAATGGTGGATATCTAGTATTCCAAGCAAATGATTTATTAACAAATAGCCTATGCTATGATGCATTAAAAAAAGTTTTAAGAAGTAAAAGTTTAGGAATAGAGAATGCTGCTGATCCACGTTCTTCTATGGTTATGGTATCCTTGAAACCTGAACCTATTCCTTTGGATTTAAAAGTGATTTTAATAGGCGATGAAAATATTTATCAAACATTACTTGCTATGGATCCTGACTTTAGAAAATTATTTAAGATAAAAGTAGAATTTGCAGATGATGCTCCAATGAATAAAGACAACATGGTAAAATTAGCTAGATTTGTAAAAGGATATTGTGACCATGAAGAATTACCACCTCTTAATAGTAGTGCAATGGCTAAAATTATTGAATATGCTTCTAAACTAGCTGATAATCAGGAAAAATTATCTACTCGTTTTACTGATTTATCAATAGTAGTTGGTGAAGCATCTACATGGGCAAAAATGTCTAAATCAAAAATAATAACAGAAGAATTTATAACTAAAGCTTTAGAAGAAAAAGTTGATAGAGTCAAAAAATATGATGAAAGATATATGGAAATGATAAAAGATGATACTCTTTTAATTGATACTACTGGCTCTAAAGTTGGACAAATCAATGGTCTTACAATTATGAATGTTGGAGACTACACTTTTGGAAAACCTGTAAAAATAACAGCTAACACTTATACAGGAAAAAATGGTATTATAAATATCGAGAGAGAAGTTGAACTTTCTGGTTCTTCTCACTCTAAAGGTATATTAATTCTTAGTGGTTACCTAGGAGAAATGTTTGCACAAGATATGCCTCTTTCACTTACAGCTAGTATTTGTTTTGAACAATTATACAGTGGTGTAGATGGAGATAGTGCTTCAAGTACAGAGTTATATGCTTTGCTTTCAAGCTTATCAGACATTCCTATAAATCAATCTTTTGCAGTTACTGGTTCAGTAAATCAAAAAGGTGAAATACAACCAATTGGTGGTGTAAATGATAAAATTGAAGGATTTTATCAAGTTTGTAAAATGCGTGGTCTTGATGGAACACATAGTGTTATTATACCAAAACAAAACGTACGAAACTTAAACTTATCTGACGAAATAGTAAATGCAGTAAAAAACGGTAAATTTCATGTTTATGCAATTTCTACAATTGATGAAGGAATTGAACTACTTACAGGTGTACCTGCTGGTAGCAAAGATGAAAATGGAAATTTCCCTGCTGGAACTATAAATTATTTAGTATATAATAAATTGAAAAAATATGCTAAGGTTAGTAAAGAGAAATAAAATTCTAATTGACAATACTATTTATATTATGTTATTATGACTATGCACCGTCTTTCTTATACTAGAAAGGAGGGTAGCATTACATGAAAGACCTATTGAAGTTACTGCAATTATATGTTTTATATTTAATTATAAAACACATGCAGTAAGCAAAAAAAGACTAGGTATATGAGCTTACCTAGTCTTTTTACATGATTGACCTATTGTTTTGACGTCAAATATATTTTAACATCTTTTTCATTATATGTCAATTCTTTAATTTTCTTCTTTAACTGTATCAACTGCTGGTACTTCTTCTGGAGCAACTTCAGCTGTAACTTCTTCAGCTACTGGCTCTTCTACTTTTTCTTCTTTAATTATAATTTCTCTATTTTCTATTCTAGCACCTGTATCTTCTTTAGTCTTAGCTGCTTTACCAATTCTGTCTCTTAAGTAGTATAGTTTAGCACGTCTTGCTTTACCTACTCTAACTACTTCTACTTTTTCAACCATTGGAGAATGTACTAAAAATGTTTTTTCAACACCAACACCGTAAGCTATTTTTCTTACTGTAAATGTTGCATTTACACCTCCACCTTGTTTCTTAATTATTATACCTTCAAATACTTGGATTCTTTCTCTATTTCCTTCTTTTATTCTTTGATGAACTTTTACTGTATCACCAATTTTTAATTCAGGTATCTTATTTTTCAATTGTTCATGTTCTATTGATTTTATGATATCCATATTGATATCCTCCTTTCTTGTTTTATAATTTAATATTTTCCTCTAATAAATCAGGTCTTTTTATTTTTGTAATTTCCAGCGATTTTTCTTCTCGCCATTTTTTTATATTCTCATGATGCCCTGAGGTCAAAACATTTGGCACCCTTTTACCTCTAAATTCTTCTGGTCTTGTATATTGAGGATATTCTAAAAGATTACTACTAAAAGATTCTTCTTGAATAGATTCTTCTTTTAGTACTCCTTTAACATATCTACTAACTGAATCAATAAGTACCATTGCTGGTAGCTCTCCTCCAGTTAATACATAGTCTCCTATAGATATTTCCTCATCTACAATTTCATCAACAACTCTTTGGTCTATTCCTTCATAATGTCCACAAAGTAATATTAAATGTTCTTCATTTGATAATTCCTTAACTTTGTTTTGGTTCAAAACTTTCCCTTGTGGAGATAAATATATGACTTTCGCATTTTCAGACTTTACAGATGAATATGCATCATATACAACATCTGGCATTAGTACCATTCCTGCTCCTCCACCATATGGTGTATCATCAACTTTTTTGTGTTTATCCTTTGAAAAATCTCTAATATTTATTAAATTAATTTCTATTAGTCCTTTTTCCTTTGCTCTACCTATAATGCTTTCATTCAATGAATTAAACATTTCAGGAAAGAGTGTAAGCACATCAAATTTCATTTTTCCTCCATTTTATAGCTTTGAATTTTCTGTTTTAAACTAATCCATCTATTAAGTGAACTATCATTTTATCCTCATCTAAATCAATTTGCTTAATTACTTCTTTTGTAGAAGGTAACAATATTTGTTTTCCTAGGTCATCTTTTACAACATAAATATCATGGCTTTTATTGTTATAAATATCTTGCACTTTACCAATCAAGTTTCCATTATCATCATAAACTTTAATTCCAATTAGATCAGCTATAAAATATGTATCTTCTGGGAGTTTTCTAGCTTTATCCCTTGATATCTTAATATAGCATCCTTTAAATTTTTCTGCCATATTAATATCTTCTACACCTTTAAACTTAACTAAAACTAAATTTTTATGAAATTTAACCTCTTCAATTTGCATTTCGATAAGTTCTTTGTTTTTTACAACAAGCACACTATCTAATTCTTCAAATCTCTCTAAGTCATCTGTAAATGGATTTATTTTAACAAATCCCTTGATACCAAATGTGTTAACGATTTGACCTATTTCAAAATATTCTTGTTTCATTTTAGCTCCTATTTTTAATCTAAAAATTCTATACTTACCTTCTTCTTATCTTTTGATGCTAAAGCTTTAATTAATGTACGGATAGAATTAGCAACTTTTCCTTGTTTGCCAATAACTCTCCCCATATCTTCTTCTGCCACTTTAACTTCAAAAATAATTCTTTCTTCTTCTTCTTTTTCATTTATAGAAACAGCATCTTCATTTTCAACAATGTTTCTAATAATTGTTTCTAAAACTTGTTTCATTTAACAAATTCCTTTCTACATTTGCAAAATTATTTTATTAATTTTACAATCACTTTTTTGCTGTAATTCGTTGTAAAAAGAAACGAGTATTGCTAGGCAAAATTTAATTCAAATACCGGAGGTGTGCTTTTTGCACATCGAGGATTTTGGATTAAATTTTAACAACGCAAGACGA
>CALXQG010000041.1 GCA_944390515.1 uncultured Clostridia bacterium | reverse complement strand
TTTCTTTTTCAAGTATATTCATTAATATTTATCTCTTTTTTATGATAACGACCACTGCGCCAGCAGTTTAGTACTATTGTAATAACTAATGCTACAAGAGTTATACCTCTTTGCTTTTTGTTCTCTTTCTCAATTTTTTTCATTTCTTTGTTCCTCCTAATATTAATATTTTAAATACCATATTTATTATTCTTCTCTTTAGAATATTTATACTATATCATACATATTATATTTTTGCAATATACTTAATATTGCATTTTTATAATATATTATTTTTGCGTGCAACAATGTATAATTAAAATAATTTATGGTTTATAGGTATAACCTAGAAAAAACCTAAATATTTTAATAAAGAATGATTTTAAATATGGGATTTAAACTACAACCTCACTCATCAAAGACTGATTTAAGCATGAATAAGACTTTAAGATTAAAAGAAAAAATGATAAATGAAATACAAGAAATAGCAGATAAAAACAACGTATCTTTTAACTATGTTGTTAGTCAAATGTTACAGTATTGTTTAGATAATTTAGACAACTAGCTTTATATATGCAAATAGATTATTTTTATACTTAAACCATATAAAAATAATCTATTTGAAACAATATGTCAGAATTCAAAAAACTTGAACATTTAGGATTATTTTCCTTTTATGTCCAAGTTTTGTTTTTTATTAATATTAATACATTCCGCCCATTGCTCCAGCGTCATCATGTCCGCCACAGCTGCATTCTTTTGGTTCTTTCTTATCTGTAACTATACTCTCTGTTGTTAGAATCATTGATGCTATAGATACTGCATTTTGAAGCGCACTTCTTGAAACTTTTGTAGGGTCTACTATTCCTGATTTTTTCATATCAACATATTCGTCATTAGCTGCATCATAGCCTACACCTTCTTGACTTGTTTTTACTTTTTCTAATACTACAGCTGGTTCAACACCTGCATTTACAGCTATTTGTCTTACTGGTTCTTCCAATGCTCTTAAAATTATTTTTCCACCAATTCTTTCATCACCATGTAAATCTTCAAGTAATTTTTTAACTTCTGGAATTACATTTACAAATGCTGTACCACCACCTGCTACTATTCCTTCTTCAACAGCTGCTTTTGTTGCTGATAATGCATCTTCTATTCTTAATTTTCTATCTTTCATTTCTACTTCTGTTGCAGCTCCAACACCTATTACAGCAACTCCACCTGCTATTTTAGCAAGTCTTTCTTGTAGATTTTCTTTTTCAAATTCACTTTTCTCTTCTGCAATTTGTGCCTTTAGTTGATTTACTCTTGCAGAAATTTGTTCCTTATCTCCCGAACCATCAACAATTATTGTGTTTTCTTTTTGTACTTTTATTTGTCTTGCTCTACCTAATTGTTCAATTTGTGTATCCTTTAATTCCATTCCTAAATCAGAAGAAATAACTTCTCCTCCTGTTAGAATAGCTATATCTTGTAGCATATTTTTTCTCTTGTCACCATATCCTGGTGCTTTTACTGCTACAACATTTAATACACCTCTTAATTTATTTAATATTAATGTAGATAATGCTTCTCCTTCAATATCATCACAAATTATAACTAATTTTCCTGATTGTTGCATTAGATTTTCTAGTAATGGTAATATTTCTTGAATATTGCTTATTTTCTTATCTGTAATTAATATATATGGGTTGTCTACAACAGCTTCCATTTTTTCTGTATCTGTTACCATATATGGTGATACATATCCTTTATCAAATTGCATACCTTCTACTACATTTAATTCTGTTTGAGAAGTCTTTGATTCTTCAATTGTTATAACTCCATCCTTTGATACTTTTTCCATTGCTTCTGAAATAAGTTCTCCAACTTCATTGTTATTTGCAGATATACTTGCAACTCTTGCAATGTCTTCTTTTCCATTAACTGGTGAACTTATCTTCTTAAGGGCATCTACTGCAACTTCTGCAGCTTTGTCCATACCTCTTTTAATTGCCATTGGGTCTCCACCTGCTGCTACATTTTTAACTCCTTCTCTTACCATACTTTGAGCTAAAACCATAGCTGTTGTAGTTCCATCTCCTGCAACATCATTTGTTTTTATAGAAACTTCTTTTACTATTTGTGCTCCCATATTTTCAAATGGGTCATCTAATTCAATTTCTTTTGCTATTGTAACACCATCATTTGTAATAAGTGGTGCTCCAAATTTTTTATCAAGAACTACGTTTCTTCCTTTTGGTCCCATTGTAACCCTTACAGTATCTGCTAATTTATTAACACCATTTAATAAACTTTTTCTTGCATCTTCTCCAAATTTAATATCTTTTGCCATTTTCCATTACCTCCTAAAATTAATTATTTTACTTAATATCTGAATTAATTATTTTTAATTTTCTATTCTGCTATAGCTAATATATCATCTTGTTTTACTATAATGTAGTCTACACCTTCATATTTTACTTCTGTTCCAGCATATTTATTAACTACAACTTTATCTCCTTTTTTTACTAACATTTTTTCTAACTTTCCATCAACTTCTGCTCCAGGTCCAACTTCAATTACTTCTGCTATTTGTGGTTTTTCTGCAGCATTTCCAGCTAAAATAATTCCGCTTTTAGTTGTTTCTTCTTTTTCTAGCATTTTTATTACTACTCTGTTTGATAATGGTTTTAACATTTTTATCTACCTCCTTAAAAATTATACCATTTATTCTATATATTAATATGTATTAATAATTATTCTATGATTTATAATTCATATTAATATATTTTTAGCAGTCTTTGCTTTTGACTGCTAAAAATATATACCCTTTTGAATCAAATGTCAAGTGATTAAATAAAAATTCACAAAATATTCACATTAATCATTTTTTACTTCAAATATTTTCCATTTGACACATTATTAATTTTATAGTAATATACTACCATAAGAAAAAGCATTACAAATTATAAATTTTATGAAAGGAGTTTATATTTTAGTTAAAGCGCCTGGGCATAGGATTTCCTATGTTGACGAGGAAGAAACTTATCGAAATATTCGGCGGGTGGTTTCTTGGCATTTGATTACTGCCATAAATATTAGTTAAAAACTAATAGCGATATTAGAACAAAGCTAATAGGGTAATCTCTATTTGTATTGCTTTCTTAATTTTAAGGAGGTATTTTTTTATGTGTGGTATAGTAGGATACATAGGTAGCAAAAAGGCTACACCTATATTAATAGATGGGCTTATGAGCCTAGAATACAGAGGTTATGACTCTGCTGGAATTGCAACTATTGAAAAAGATGCTATAAAGGTTATGAAGGATAAAGGAAGAGTAAAAAACTTATATAATTTAGATGGTATTGACAAATTATCAGGAACAGTTGGTATTGCTCATACAAGATGGGCAACTCATGGTAAACCATCTAAAGAAAATGCTCATCCTCATATGGATAATAGTGGTAAATTTGTAGTTGTTCATAATGGAATTATTGAAAATTATGCTGATTTAAGAGATTTCTTAATTTCAAAAGGATATACTTTTTTATCTGAAACAGATACAGAAGTAATCCCAAATTTGATTCACTACTATTATACAAATGGTCCTGTTTCAGTTTTAAAAGATGAAAGTGAAAAGTTCTTAGGAGCTGTAAAGTCTGCTGTTTATGATTTAAAGGGTAGTTATGCAATTGAAGCAATATCTACAATATGCCCAGACGAGGTTATTGTGGTTAGAAAAGATAGTCCTCTTGTTATTGGAAAAGCAGATGGTGAAAATTATATTGCATCAGATATTCCTGCAATTTTGAAATATACAAAAGAATTTTATTTATTAGATGATAATGAATTTGCAATAATAAAAAGTAATAATATTAGATTTTTTGACAATAGCTTAGTAGAACATAATAAAGCTGTTAAAAATATTGAATGGGATGCAAATGCTGCTGGAAAAGATGGTTATGAAGATTACATGCTAAAGGAAATTTTTGAACAACCTACTTCTATTAGAGAAACTATTGGTTCAAGATTTCGTTTAGGAGAAAAGTGTTCATTTGATGATATAGAGATTTCTAAAGAATATCTAGAAAATGTCAACAGAATATTTTTTGTAGCATGTGGTACAGCTATGCATGCAGGTTTAGTTGGAAAAAATTTAATGGAAAAACTTTGCCATATTCCTACTGAAGTTGATATTGCTTCTGAATTTAGATATAGAAACCCTATAATTGATGAACATACTTTATGTATTTATATAAGTCAATCTGGTGAAACTGCTGATACTATAGCTGCTTTAAAGCTTGCAAAATCAAAAGGTGCTAAAACTCTAGCAATTTCTAACGTTATAGGAAGTTCTATTACAAGGGAAGCAGATTATTCAATATATACACATGCTGGACCTGAAATAGCAGTTGCCTCTACAAAGGCTTATACTTCACAAGTTGTTCTTGTAGCAATTTTGGCAATGCACTTTGCTGAAATTTTAGGTAGCTCTGATAAATTAGAAATAGAATCTCTAAAAAAAGATATTATAGATTTGCCTTCAAAAATAGAGCAAATATTAGATAACACCGAACCTATAAAGGACTTTGCCAAAAAGATTTATACTGAAAAAGATATGTTTTTCCTTGGAAGAGGAACAGATTATAGTGTTGCTTTAGAAGGTTCTTTGAAATTAAAAGAAATTTCATATATTCATTCTGAAGCATATGCAGCAGGAGAACTAAAGCATGGACCAATTGCTTTGATTGAAAATGGTGTCACAGTAATAGGAATTGTTACAGATAAAAATTTAGTTGAGAAATCAATTAGTAATATTCAAGAAGTTATTACAAGAGGTGCTAAAACATTAGTTATTACAAATCAAATTTTACCAAATAATAATTTTGATTATGTAATAAATATTCCTGAAACTAACCCTCTTATCTCTCCTATTTTATCTGTTGTTCCAATGCAACTTCTTTCTTATTATATTTCTAAATTTAAAGGTTTAGATGTTGATAAGCCAAGAAATCTTGCAAAATCTGTAACAGTTGAATAAAAAATTATATATATGAAAACAAGGACATTACTAAAATGTTCTTGTTTTTATCCTAATATTATTTTAAGAATTATTAATAATATTGCTCCAGGTACTCCTAGTATTCCCACAATAAGTGAAGTAATTATATTAAGTCCTATGTGAAATCCAAAATTCATACCAACTAAATTTATTATATATATTATTATCCCACCTAAAATTGAATTAAATACTAATTTTAATATATTCTTAAGTGGCCAAATAAATATTTTTCCAAATATAAATATAAAAATAATACATGCTAAAAAGGTTATAATTGTATTAAATTGCATATTTATTATCAGTCCCCTCTAATTTTTTTATTTACTTAATAATAAATATGTTTTTATTTGGACAAATATGCTTATTTAAATAACTAATTCATTATTAATTTATGCTTTATTTTTTCTTATATATATTTCATTTATCATATCTAAAACAATTCCCTTTTTCTGTGCTTTTTTTATTAAATAATCAAGTTTTGTTTGGTTTGCTTTAATTTCATATGAATAATAATCTATCAACCCTTCTTCAGCATATTCAAAATTTTTATGAGCCATATCTAATTCATTTTTTGTTTTTATAATACTAACAATCAATTCTAGATTTTTCTCGTCTTCAGACTTGTCCTCAACTTTATTTTCTCTTACATATTCTTCATATGACATATTATCCTCCTAAATTTTTAAATTATTACCAGTATATGCAAATATTGCAAAAATATTCATTATTGCAATAGGAATATTGATATTCCTATCGTTTGAATAATAAATATATTCATTAGGTTTGAAAATAACAAATTACTTGTTGCTTCCACTACTCCTTCATGAGTTTCTTTGTTTTTATAATGTCTTTGAGATTCAATAAAAGTTATAAATTCTGGTATACTTGTGATAACTCCTAGTAAAATTCCTATTATAAGCTCTGGCACATTTAATTTTATACACAAAATGTTTAGTGTATCACTTAAAAGATTGCCTAAAAAATATAGCATTACTCCTACTACAATAATTCCTAAAATGTTTAGAATTGATGATTTTTTTGAGTTTCCTTTTTTTGTTTCTTGGGTCTTTTCATATTTCAAATATAATTTATGTGCATTTTTACTAATTCTTAGGAATAGATAAAATAATAAAATAAATATTGGTATTAAAAAGAAATCACTTTCAACTTTTAGAATTATAATAATTAGTGGTATTAAAATTGTAAATATAACTAATATTAAATCTGTTTTTATTGCTTTATTTTTAATTTTAGATTGATTTTTGTTTATAAATATTGTAGTTAAATATTGCACTAGATTTATTATATTTGAACTTAATATATTAAATATACTTGTTTCAATTAGCCCTGTAAATGCTGAAAAAGATACTGTTAATAGTTCAGGAATTGATGTTGCTATTCCTGCAATATTTCCCGCTGTTTTTGGTTTTAAGTTTAAAATTTCAACTAAATTTCTTAAAATTCTAACTAAAAAATACTTTGATATAACTACAATTAATAATGAGTATATAAAAAATTTTATAAATTCAATTAACATACTTCCTCCACTTTTTATATTTCTATATTATATTTTTTCATATTATTATGTAAAATATACAATTTTTTCTTGATATTTTCTTTATTTGGTGGTAGAATTTTTGTATTGTAATTAATAATTTACAGAGCTTTTGCTCGAATGGAGGTTTTTTATGATAGACATTAAATTTTTAAGAGAAAATCCAGATATTGTTAAAGAAAATATCAAAAAGAAATTTCAAGATCATAAACTTGTTTTAGTTGATGAAGTAATTGAATTAGATAAAAAAAATAGAGAAGCCAAATTAAAAGGTGATGATTTGAGAATGAAGAGAAATTCATTAAGTTCTGAAATTGGTAACCTTATGAAAAATGGTCAAAAAGAAGAAGCTGAAAAGATTAAAGCTAAAGTTCAAGAAATTAATGCTAAACTAGAAGAAAATGAAAAATTAGAAAACGAATATTCTAGCCAAATTACTGAAAGAATGATGAAAATTCCTAATATAATTCATGAATCTGTTCCTATTGGAAAAGATGATAGCCAAAATGTAGAAATTGAAAAATTTGGAGAACCTATTGTTCCTGATTATGAGATTCCATATCATGCAGATATAATGGAAAGTTTAAATGGATTAGATTTAGATTCTGCCCGTAGAGTTGCAGGAAATGGTTTCTACTATTTAACTGGAGATATAGCAAGACTTCATTCTGCCATATTATCATATGCTAGAGATTTTATGATAAATAAAGGATTTACTTATTGTATCCCACCATTTATGATTCGTAGCGATGTTGTAACAGGTGTTATGAGTTTTGAAGAAATGGATGCCATGATGTATAAAATTGAAGGTGAGGATTTATATTTAATAGGAACAAGTGAACATTCTATGATAGGAAAATTCAAAGGACAAATTCTTCAAAAAGCTGATATGCCATATACAATGACTTCTTATTCTCCTTGTTTTAGAAAAGAAAAAGGCGCTCATGGTATAGAAGAACGTGGTGTTTATAGGATTCACCAATTTGAAAAACAAGAAATGATTGTTGTTTGTGAACCAGAAGATAGTTGGAATTGGTACAATAAATTATGGTCATATACTGTTGAACTATTTAGAAGTATGGATATTCCAGTACGTACTCTTGAATGTTGTAGTGGTGATTTGGCTGACTTAAAGGCAAAAAGCTGTGATGTTGAAGCTTGGAGTCCTAGACAACAAAAATACTTTGAAGTAGGAAGTTGTTCTAATTTAACAGATGCACAAGCAAGACGTTTAGGTATTAGAATAAAAGGTGAAAAAGGTAATTATTATGCACATACATTAAATAATACTGTAGTTGCCCCACCTCGTATGCTAATTGCATTTTTGGAGAATAATTACAATAAAGACGGAAGTATAAATATACCAGAAGTTCTTCGTCCATATATGGGAGGAACCTCAAAATTATTAAAAAAATAAAACTTGATCAAAAGGGCACTCTAAAAGTCCAAAACTTGTATAAAAAGAGTGTTCCTTTTATTTAAGCTAGTTAGGAGAAATAATTTATGATAATAAAAAATCCAGAATTTAAAATTTCAGCAGTTAGTCCTAAACAATATCCTGATGATAATTTGCCACAAATAGTATTAGTTGGTAAATCAAATGTCGGTAAATCTTCTTTTATTAACACTATGGTAAATAGAAAAAAACTTGCTAGGACTAGCAGTGAGCCAGGAAAAACAAGACAAATAAATTTTTATATCATGGATAATAATTTCTACTTTGTAGATTTACCTGGATATGGTTATAGTAAAATGTCTAAACAAGAACAAGTTAGAGTTGGAAAATTTATTGAAGAATACTTAAATAAAAGTAAAAATATAGCACTAATTATATTTTTAATAGATATTAGGCATTCTCCTACTTCAAATGATAGACTAATGTATAATTATGTTATAAATTCTAATAGGCCATGTATAATTATTGCTAATAAAGCTGACAAAATTGCTGTAACTAAGGTAGATAATCAAGTTCAGGCATTACAAAATGAACTTAACCCATTAAAAGATTTTACATTTTTGCCATATTCGTCAGAAAGACGTATATATGCAGATAAAGTGTGGAACGAAATAGAAAAATTTTTATAATTCGCTTTTTGTTATGTAAAGTTTTTTCGTGAATTCATTGACTTTTTCATTGAAATTGTAGTATAATATTTATAACCACGTTTTTAACGTGAGTAATACTTTAGAAGGAGTGTCCTAATTATGGCAGAGAATCAAAAGGTGTTGAAGTTTTCCTTTTTCACCCAAGAGGTTGCAGATGCATTTTATGACTATGTTATGAAGCATTATCGGGTCAAAACTTCGTTTCGCCCGAGAAAGCTGGAAGTTTGTGTGGTTTGCAAATTAAGTCCTCAATTTGACTTAATTTTGAAAGAAGATTTAAGGGAAGTTTTTTCCGACCTTAACACAAAGACTTTCCGCTTTGATTCTGATATCCAAGGAAGAGCTTTCTTTTCGTTCATCGGGGGCTATTTCCCCAATATTACTGTTGAGCATCCCAAAAAGGATGCACAACTTAAAGACGGAACAATATCTCGTGTGGATGATGAAAAGGTTGTTATTGTCCATGACACCTATGATGCTATAGTCAGTGAAAGACTGTGGCGCGTCGTTGATAAATACTTTCAACTTTTGAAGTTATGTTAGTTCTTTCTGCCTTCTAATCGCACAACCAGAGAGTCCATTGGACTCTCTGGTTCTTTTTTTATACTTTTTTCACAATCATCTTAATAGCTTTTGGTCTTTCTATCATTATCGTATGTCCACACCCCAAGCATTTCAGTTTAAAGTCTACACCTATTCTTGTAATCTCCCATAATTTGCTTCCACATGGATGTTGTTTTTTAGTTCTAACTATATCTCCAACTTTATATTCCATTAAAACTCTCTCCCATTTAAGATATACATATATTTTATCTAATTGCTTTTTCTAATCGTTTTTGTACACTTTCTTTTCCAATTACTTGCATAATTTCATACATGTCAGGTGTATTTTGTCTGCCTGTTAATGAAACTCTAATTACAGTACTAATATCTCCTACATGTCCTGGATAATTTTCAGGATTTGCTTTATATTCTTTAACTTCTCTGGCATATCCTACTTTTTCTGCTAAATCTTTTATTTTATTAAACCATGTATCTTTGTCATCATCTATATCAAAATATTCTGCTAGATATAGTTCTAATATTTTTTTAACTTCTTCTTTATTATTAATTTTCGCATATTCATAACTTTCTGGTTTAAATTTATTATCATACATGTATATTATTGAATTTTTAACATCTGACCATTTAGATATATCTTTTCTAGGCTTTTTATTTCCTCTTTCTATGCCTAATACCTTTAAAGAAAACTCTTTATCATTTAACATTTCTTCTAATTCTTTATCATATTCTTTAGCCCATTTTAATGAATTTTGATAAACTTCCTCCGCTGTCATTTTAGATATTACTGTTTTTCCAATATCTAATAATTTAACCATGTCAAATAATGCTCCACTAACACTCATTTTGTTTAATTGGAAATCAAACTCATTTATGCTTTTGTCTGGGTTTGCTATTCTCCAATTTTCAAAGTTAGAATTAGCAATATTTAATAAATATTCTTTTACTGCATTTACAGGTATCCCTTCTTCTTTATAGTAATTTACAGCTGCCTCTGGGTCCTTTCTCTTGCTTAATTTACGCTTATTGCCATTATCGTTTTTCATAATAGGTGCTATATGTGCATATTTTGGTGCTTTAAATCCTAATTCATGGAATAATTGTAAATGTAAAGGTACAGATGATAACCATTCATCACTACGAATAACTAATGTTGTTCTCATTAAATGGTCATCTACAGCATGAGCAAAATGATATGTTGGTAATCCATCAGCCTTAATAATTACAATATCTTGATCATTTTCTGGAAAATCAACATTGCCTTTGATAACATCATGGTGCTTTATTTTTTTGTCTTCTCTTCCTGGTGATTTAAAACGAATTATATATTTTTCTCCATTTTTAATCTTTTCTGCCGCTTCTTCCACTGTTAAATTTCTACATTTTGCCCATACGCCATAATATCCCGGTCTTATTTTTGCTGATTCTTGTTTTTTCCTTATCTCTTCTCCCTCTTCTTGTGTACAGAAACAAGGATATGCTTTACCTTGTTCTAACAAATATTTTGCATATGCTTCATAAATATCTTTTCTTAAAGATTGTTTATATGGTCCATAGTTTCCAATTTCTTCATTATCTGTTATCATACCTTCATCAGGTAACATATCAAAATCTTTTAATGAATTTACTATACCTGTAACTCCATTTTCTACTTCTCTTTTTTGGTCTGTATCTTCTACTCTTAGAAAAAATACTCCTTCTGTTTTTTTAGCCATTTCTCTTGCAACTAAAGCTTGATATAGTCCTCCTATATGCACAAAACCTGTTGGGCTTGGTGCAAATCTTGAAACTACTGCACCTTCTTTTAAATTTCTTTCTGGATATTTTGCTTCATAATATGAGATTTCTTTTGCATTTGGAAATATCATATCTGCTAAGTCTTTATAATTCATTTACAACTACTCCCTTCTAATATAGTACCTACTTTTCTATAAACTACACTTCCATTATAATTGGTATTATCATTTATAATTTTTTGTATAAACTCTCAATATCTTGTAAATGCTAGTTTTTAGCTTTATTTTA
>CALXQG010000040.1 GCA_944390515.1 uncultured Clostridia bacterium | reverse complement strand
AACGATGTGAAAATATGAGTTAAATTATCTGTGAAAAAAATAGAAAAAATCAATAATATAACTTGATTATATTATAACTAAATTATATAATAATTATGGTAAATAAAAAATATGTTGGCGACATTGTTGCCAATTTGTTGTCACAATATAAAAAAAGATAATTAGTATAATACAATAAATACTATATGTACCTTTTTATATAAATTCTTTAAATTAAGAAATACCAATAATATAGATAATATTGTATATACTAATAATACTTAGCTTTCCACTACATGCGGAAGTGGTAAGAAATATAAGAATTGCTGCGGAAAGAACGCATAAAATAAGGACAAAATGGATTTTAATAAATTTACAAAGTGGTTGGAAATTTATAAGCTTGTCCACATTAATTAAAAAAACACAAATAAAATAAGGGTGTAGACAGTATTTTAAATGTAGACATCCTTATTTATATAAATAATGTCATAATACGAATGGAAGTTGATTATATGCTTAGTCCAAAGATTGAAACCGAAAGATTAGTATTAAGAAGATATGTTGAATCAGATATAGATATGCAATAAAGTGTTTTAATTGATGAAAGATTGCATAAATATATTAGATTTCCTAATTTAACAAAAGATGAAGAATTAGAATGTATAAAAGAATGGATTGCTAATGCTGATATAGATGAACATGAAAAATGGGTAATTGAATTAAAGAAAGGTAAAAAGTAATTGGAAATATTTCTGTTAATGATGTTAATAAGAAAAATAATTATTGTAATGTTGGATATGTTATTATGTTTGGCTACTGGGGGAATGGTTATGCATCAGAAGCTTTAAAAGCTGTATCAGATTATTTATTAAATGATAGACAATATTACTTAGTAGAATGTTCATGTAATGAATTAAACACTCAATCTTCAAAAGTTATGTTAAAAGCAGGATTTAAAAAAGATGGCTATATTGCAAATAGAAGATTAAATAAAGATGGTACATACTCTGGTGTAGAGTATTATAGCAAAACAAAATAAATAAACTTAAAAAATTTGTAAAATATAAGACAATTATTTTTAAAATATGATATACTTTTTGCAAATATGATAAAAATAGGAGTGGGTAAAATGGAAATCAAAGTAATAACAATTTGTGGAAGTATGAGATATTCAAAAGAAATGATGAAGATTGCTGAAGAATTAGAATTAAAAAAAGGATATGCTGTTATTCAATGTGTTTATAATATTGATGGACAGAGATATGAAGGTGTTGATGCAAGTATTTTAGATAAAATTCATAGAAAGAAAATTGATATAAGCGACGCTATTTATGTTGTAGATATTGATGGATATATTGGAAATAGTACAAAAAATGAAATTGAATATGCTATAAATAATGGAAAAGAAGTAATATATCATGAAAATATAGATTAAATTTAAGGTGGTGTAAAGTATGGATAAATATATTAAAGTTGGAATTGGAGTAATGATTTTAGAAGGGAATAAAATACTATTAGGACATAGAGCAAAGGACAAGAAAGATACAGGGGGAATATATGAAGTTGATTGTTGGACTGTACCTGGAGGAAAACAAGAATACAATGAAACATTTTTTGAAGGTGCTAAACGTGAAGTAAAGGAAGAAACAAATCTAGATATAGATGATTTAGAACTATTTAATGTGGCAGATGACATTCAGCCAGATAGACATTATATAACTTTACAAGTAATAGCCAAAAAGTTTAGTGGCGAATTAAAAGTAATGGAGCCAACCAAAGAAGATGATTGGCAATGGTTTGATTTAGATAATTTACCAGAGAAATTATATTCACCATCAAGAAAATTTATTGAAGAATATTTGAAGTTAAGAAAATAAATTAACAAAAATTGTGTGGTGAAATGATGAAGAAAAAAAACAATGTTAATTTTATATTTGGATTATTAGATAAAAAAATAGTTGTACTATGTTTGCTTATTGAGGCATTTGCGGATTTTATATATTATGTTGTACCTTTTTCATTTACATTTTTATTAACTTTACCATTCACTATGGAAAAGGCTATTTTGATAACTTCAATTTTTATATTTTCTAAATCAATTAGATGTATTGCAAATTATATATTAAGAAAAATATCAGACAACTATTTATATAATTATTCAAATATTCAATATTTAGAGTATTACAAAAAAGTCACAAAAGTACCAGTAGAAACATTATCAAAGTATCAAACTGGATATTTAGAGAACATTATAGAGAAAACTTCAACTTTAGTTTCTAAACTACTTAGAGCAGAGTATATTAGTATAATTTTATCGTTTGTATTTTTCTTTTATACAATATATAACCAATCAATATATTTATTTTTTATTTCTTTAATCTTAAGCATTTTTTGTGTTTTATTAAGTGTTAAAATTTTAATAAAAGCAAATAAGCAGGTTGAGAACTTATATGATCAAGAATATGAATATTCTTCTATTTATCAAGATTATATTAATAATATTAGAACTATTAAAGCGTTAAATAATAATAAATATTTTGAGAAGAACATTAAAATAGAAGGAACTAAATGTTATACCCAAAATAAAAAGTATGTAAACTATTGTTCAGCCGAAGAATTAGTAAGAAACATCTTAATAATATTACCTTTTATTTTTGCAATTATAAAAGCTGTAATAGATTTATCAAATGGCGCTGATACACTTGGTATAATTGCTTTTTATATTTCTTTGCAAGTAGAAATGGGCTTTATTTTTGATGAATTATCTAACAATATAGTCGGGTGGTTTGAATTAAAGGCAATAAAAAAGAAACTTGATGATTTGTTTAGAAAAATAGATGAAAGAAAAGTAGTGACAGATTTTAATAAAATTGAATTAAGTAATATTAACTTAAGATATAAGGAATGTAAATTTGATATAATTGTCGATAACCTAGTGATAAATAAAAACGATAAAATATCTATTACTGGAAAATCTGGTCAGGGTAAAACCTCTATTATAAATTTAATACTAGGAAATATAAGTTCATATACTGGAAATGTTAAAATAGATAATCATGACATAAATGATATTAGACTTGATGTAGGTGTAGTTAGCCAAGAAATAGAATTATTTAATATGTCTATAAAAGACAATTTGTGTTTAGATAAAAATATTTCAGAAGATCAAATAACAGAATATTTAAGAGAACTTGAACTTGACGAGATACTATTATTTGAAGACGGAATTGATACATTAGTAGGAGAGAAGGGATTAAAATTATCAACAGGTCAAAAGAGGAGAATTAATATTTTAAGAAGTTATCTTATGGATAAAGATATTTATATTTTAGATGAGCCTACTTCAAATTTAGATAAGCATACTGAAGAAATAGTAGTCGATTTTATATTAAAATATTTTAATTGTAAAACATTGATTATTACAACACACAATGAAAAGATAAATGAAATATGTAATAAGTTCTATACATTTAATAATCACAAATTAAAAGAGATATATCCCAATTTATCAAATTAGTAAAAAATAACAATATATAACAAAATTAAGAATATGAAAAATAAGAAAGTAGATACATTTTTATTTTTCATATTCTTTAGGTTTTAAAATTATAATAAATCTATCTGCTTTAATCACTAGGTAATTTAAGAGTTTTAACTAAAACTAAAATTTTAATATAGGCATATTATTTATATCCAAACCTATAGTATTATATATATCATCAACTGTACAAGATACAGCCTCTTCAAAGGAATATCCTAAAAGATTTAAAATTTTTTCTAAATCTTTTTTATCATTTCCCTCAACTTCAAAATATGTTGGTAATTTTGGCCAAGTATCAATATCTATTTCATGATTATTTAAAATATATTTTACCCTCTTTTTTTCTTGATAACTTCTAGCATAAAAACCTAAATTTTCTAACAATTCATTTGTTTCCTCAATAGAATTAACTAATATTTCAGTTTCATGCATCTGTTGAATACCAGAAGCATTACTTTTTAATATATGTTTTATAGTTAAGGTAGTAGATTCTTTTATTTCTTCATTCTCATTTCTTTCAACAGTTTTTCTTAATCTAATCCACTTATGAGGAGTATTTTTAAAATTATTAATAAAATTAATGAAATTATTATTATTTAAAATATCAGATACTTTATCAGAAGGTAGATGAAAGATATCTTGTAGGCTGTTAACAGAAAAATTGTTTTTTAAATATTCAATTTCAGTATTTGATAAAAATTGATCTACTTCAAAAAACAAATTTTTTATCTTATTCAAATTTATTGCTTTTTTGTGTGCATCACTTTCAATATTAAATTCATACAAAAAAGCTGAGTATCTTTGATTTATATACATTAAGTCATAAACATATAGATATTGATTTGAACTAGACACATATTTGCCACCAAGTGAAATTATTTTTTTGGCAAGTTCATCCTCATCAACATTTAATATCTTCATTTCTAATTCCATATTACTCATAGAAACAATCCTTTCAAAGTTATTTTTTAGAGTAATTATAACATAAACTTAAAAAAAGTAAATAATATTATGTAAAATTACATTTTTATAATATGCAAGTAAAATTACTTACAAGATTTTTTGATTTTTTAAATATTATTGTAAATTTATCAAAATGATGTTATAATAGTGTAAAATATTTTAGGAGGCCGTAGATTATGGCAGGTTCTAGATATTGGGCAGAAAGTTATGTCCGGTTAAAAGATGGAAGAAAAATTTTTTTATCCACACCATATTCTAAACTAAAAAATCAATGACAAATAATAAAAAGTTTATTAGTATAACAGAGTCTGGACTGCTTTTTGGCAAAAAAAGGAAACTGAACAAATCAGAAATTTTAGAATATGGGAAATATAGCCTTTTTTAACGAAGGCTATATTCTATTAATATAGTAATAACAGAAGGAAGTGATATATATTGATAGATTTGCAAGAAATTAATACAAATTTAGAAGCAATACATAAAAGATTAGATAAGATTGGTGATTCACTTTGACATTTCTAATCTAGAAAAAGAATTGTCTAGTTTAGAAAAGGAAACAGCTAAAAATGAATTTTGGGACGACAGTCAAAATAGTTCAAAAGTTTTGAAAAGAATAAATGAAATAAAAAATAAAATTGAAAAATATAAAATAGTAAGAAAAGAATGCAATAATTTAATTGAATTGCTAGAATTACTTAATCAAGAAAGTGATGAAGACTTAGAAAAAGAATTATTAAAAAGTGTTGGATTAATAAATAAAGATATAGAAAAACTAGAAATAGCAACACTATTATCTGGTAAATATGACATAAATAATGCAATTATAACTCTTCATCCAGGAGCAGGCGGAACAGAAGCACAAGATTGGGTAGAAATGCTTTATAGAATGTATACAAGATGGGCTAATGCTAATGGGTATAGTTTGGAAGAACTTGATTATTTAGCAGGAGATGAAGCTGGAATAAAAAGTGTTACTTTCTTGGTTTCAGGTGATTATTCATATGGATACCTTAAAGGAGAACAAGGAGTACATAGACTAGTTAGGATTTCTCCATTTGATGCAGGGGGGAGGAGACATACTTCTTTTGCATCAGTGGAAGTTCTTCCAGAAATAACAGAAGATATTGAAATAAATATTAATCCAGATGACTTAAGAATTGATACATATAGATCTTCAGGAGCAGGCGGACAACATATTAATAAAACTTCGTCAGCAGTTAGAATTACACATATTCCAACTAATATAGTTGTTGCATGTCAAACAGAAAGATCTCAAATTCAAAATAGAGAAACAGCAATGAAGATGCTCAAATCTAAACTTTTACATTTAAAAGAGCAAGAACATAAGGATACAATTGATGAATTGAAGGGATGCCAAATGGACATTGCATGGGGAAGTCAAATACGTTCATATGTATTTTGTCCATATACTTTAGTTAAAGACCATAGGACAAACTATGAGGTCGGAAATGTTCAAGCTGTTATGGATGGAGATTTGAGTGGATTTATAGATAGTTATTTGAGAAGTTTAGTTCAATAGTAACTAATAATAAAACTATATAATAAAATATAATATAGGTAAAATATAAATATGTTTTGCCATATAACTTATTGTAGGATAGTGACATACATGGATATAATAGTATTAAAATTTGGAGGTAGCTCACTTTCAGATAATATCAAACTTAATATAGTAGCAAATAAAATAATTGACTTTTATAATAAAAATAATAAAATTGTTGTTGTTGTTTCAGCGCAAGGAAAAACAACTGATAATTTAATTAAAGAGGCAAAGGAATTATCTTATGAACCAAATAAGAGAGAAATGGATACTTTGCTAAGCACAGGAGAACAAGTTTCTATATCAAAACTTTCTATTCTTTTAAATAGATTAGGATATAAAACAATATCACTAACGGGTTGGCAAGCAGGAATATACACTTCTAATGATAATGGAGAAGCAAAAATAGAATATATCGATACAAATAGAATAAAAAATGAATTAGATGCTAATAATATAGTTATAGTAGCTGGTTTTCAAGGAATTAATAGCAAAAACGATATAACTACATTGGGAAGAGGAGGTTCTGACACCACTGCTGTATCAATAGCAGCATCTTTACAAGCTGCACATTGCTATATTTTTTCAGATGTGGATGGGGTATATTCAGCTGATCCAAACAGAATTACAGATACAACTAAAATAGGAGAATTATCATATGACGAGATGTTAGATTTATCTAATGAGGGAGCTAAAGTCCTTCATAATAGGTGTGTTGAAGTTGCTAAAAAATATAATGTTTTAATTGAAACAGGTTCTACTTTTAATAATAATGTAGGAACACTTATAAATAATAAAATAGAGGAAAGCTGTGTAAAAAGTGTTGTAAAAAATGACAATTTATTTTTAATAACTTTAAAATATGAAAGTTACAATGCTGATATGCTTAATAAACTATACTTTTTACTTTTAAGCCATGAAATTATACCACTTAATATATTAAATAATAGTACAAATAGTTTTAACATTAGTTTTACTATAAAAGCTTGTGACTTAGGAAAATTCCAAGAACTATTAGAAGGCGAAATTTCTATGTTTACTTCTTCATTTACTAACATAAGTAGAATATCTTTAGTTGGTTATGGAATAATGAATAACAAAAACATTATAGAAAAAGCTTTAGAAATTTTGAATATAAATTCAGTTGAGATATTTTCTGTGGAATTAGAAGAGTGCAAACTTTCGATAATGACAAAGGAGAAAGTTAGTGATAAAATACTAGAACAGCTACATCATGAACTAATATAGGAAATAATAAAGGAGAAATAAAAATGGCATTTTATTCATACATGTTTTCAGCAAATTATAAAAGATATTTTAATAACTTAAAGAAAATAGCTAAAAAAGAAAATAAAAACTTTGCAAAAATGGTTTTTGACACAGGCTTTTGTGTTTTTAAATATGGTTTTTGTCTTAGTGATTACTTAAATTATAAATTATATGATAAAAACAGTAAAGAAAGAAAAAGATATGTTAGTACAAAAACAGAAAATAAATTTTATGAAACTGTATCTCCAAGTGCATATAAACAGAGATATACTATTAAACCTAATTTTCTAAAAGATTTTTCTAAATATACTAAAAGAGATTTTATAGTTCCTAAAGAAGATAATTATCAAGAGTTTTTGAAATTCATAAATACTCATGATACTTTTATGTCTAAACCATACGATGGACTTGGAGGAGCAGATGTTAAGAGAGAGTATACAAAAGATATAGAGAATAAAAAAGAATATTTTAATAATGCAATAAAAAATAGAATTTTTTTGGAGGAACTTGTAAAGCAACATGCTGATATGAATAAATTATGTGATAAAAGTGTTAATACAATGAGAATTATGACATTCAATGATAATGGCAATCCTCGCATAATTTGGATGGGACTACGTGTAGGTAACGGAATTAATGCAATAGATAACTTTCATGCAAAAGGAATGGCTGTAAATATTGATCAAGAAACTGGTAAATTATGTGGAAATGCTATTGACAAGGATTTGAATGAGTATGAAACACACCCTTATACACATATAAAATTTGATGGATTTCAAATACCATGTTTTCAAGAAGCAAAAGATATGGTGTTAAAAGCTAGTTTAGAAAGTGACAAAATATTGGTAGTTGGATGGGATGTTGCAATTTCAGAAAATGGACCAGTTATCATAGAAGGAAATAGAAGACCTGGATTTGATATAGTACAAGTTTTATCAGGAGGAAAAATGGACATGGTTGAAAATGTATTAGAAAGTTTAAAAAAAGCAAATTAAAATGATTTTATTAAAAGAAGTGGTTTGACCACTTTTTTCTTTGCTTTTATTGTATATTTAAAACTTTCTATGTCCTTTTTGTGAATTAATCAGCAAATCAGTTCTAAAAAGACAAGGAGTGAATATAATAATTTATATACATAATATTAATCTTATTTTTAGGAGGTCAAAAATATGACTATAGATGAAAGAAAAAGCTCTTCTAATATGCAAAATAGTGTTATACAAAATTTGATTTTGGAAAATAGAGAAAAGTTAAGCATATCAGGAGCATTAGATGTACTAAGTTTTGATGACCAAATTGTTATACTAGAAACAGAATTGGGATTATTAACAGTAAAAGGAGAGAATCTAAGAATAAATAAATTAAGTTTAGATACTGGTGAAGTTATTATAGATGGTGAAATATATAATATGGGTTATAGTGAAAAAGAATTAGATAAAAAGAGTGGGGGAATATTAGGTAAAATTTTCAAATAACTGGAGGTATTAAATTTTGACAATTGAACAAATAAATACATTATTTCTTTTTATTCTAACGGGTATTGTAATTGGAATTTTATTTGACATGTTTAGAATATTGCGTAAAAGTTTTAGAACTCCAGACATATTAACATATATACAAGATTTTACTTTTTGGATTTTAAGCGGTCTCATATTATTATATAGCATATTTAAGTTCAATAACGGAGAATTAAGAGCTTACGTTTTTTTTGGAATTATCTTAGGGGTATTTATATATATGCTTTTATTAAGTAAATATATAATAAATTTTTTTGTAAAATTAATATCTATTATAAAATCAGCTGTGAGCTACCCTATAAGAATTTTATATAATTTTTTTCAAAAGTATATTTTTATCCGATTTTGTAAAGTAAAGAAAAAATTTTCTAATTTTATATCTAAAAAATATAATAAATGTAAGAAAAACGACAAATTTATTAATAATATTCATGAATAAAGAAGGATTTTTTCAAATAATGTAGAAAAATATATATAGATTAATTCTGGAGTGTAATACATATGAAAAATATCAAAAAAAATAATTTCTTAAAAAAAGTTTTAATTATAGCTTTTATAATATATTTTGCATATACTTTAATAATGCAACAAAAAACATTAAATTCATATGCAGCTGAACGAGCTAAATTTAATGAAGATATCGAAGTAGCTGAAGAAGAACAAAACGAGCTACAAGAAATAAAGGAAAATATAAATTCTAATGAGTATATTGAGCAAATTGCAAGAGAAAAATTGGGAATGTATTATCCTAATGAAAGAGTTTATATTGACGTCGAAAAATAATATTTACATAGAGGCATTTTTAATGCCTCACGATTGTTTTTTTCTTTTTTATTTAATTTCTTGAATTATTCACAAAGATAAAATTAAAATTAAAATTTAATATTTATAGGGGGCAAATATGGATTATAGTAATTATACTTTAGTTGAATTGCGCCAAATTGCAAAAGAAAGAGGCGCTAAGAATACTTCTAAAATGAAAAAAGAAGAATTAATTGGATTTTTAAAAGATAATGAAGTAGGCAATGATGAGAATACTTCTAAAATTTCTAATAATGATAATATTGAAAATGATAGTGCATCAGGATATAAGCTAACAAATAGTGATGATAAAATAGTAGAAGGGGTATTAGAAGTTTTACCTGATGGCTATGGATTTTTAAGAGGAGAAAATTATCTATCTACATCTGAAGATGTATATATTTCGCCAGTACAAATAAGAAGATTTAGATTGGATAAAGGAGATAAAGTAAAAGGTATTGCCAGAATGCCTAAGGAAGGTGAAAAATTTCCTGCATTAATATTTGTTGGAGAAGTAAATGGACAGTCTCCTGATATGGCATATAAGAGAAAGAAATTTGATGATTTAATTCCTATCCATCCAAATGAAAGAATTCATTTAGAAACAACGCCAAATGAATATGCAATGAGAATTATTGATTTAATGTCTCCAATAGGGAAGGGACAAAGAGGAATGGTTGTAGCTCCTCCTAAAGTTGGAAAAACTACTTTATTGAAGAAAATTGCAAATTCAATTTCTATTAACAACCCAGAAGTAGAATTAATTGTTTTGTTAATAGATGAAAGACCAGAAGAAGTTACAGATATGCGTCGTTCTATAAAAGGAGATGTTATTTATTCAACATTTGATGAATTACCAGAACATCACGTAAAAGTAGCAGAAATGGTTTTAGAAAGAGCTAAAAGACTTACAGAACAAAATAAAGATGTTGTAATATTATTAGATAGTATTACAAGACTTGCAAGAGCGTATAACTTAGTAATTCCTTCATCTGGCAGAACTTTATCAGGTGGTTTAGATCCAAGTGCATTGCATAAACCAAAAAAATTCTTCGGTGCTGCTAGAAACATAGAAGATGGGGGAAGCCTTACAATATTAGCAACAGCACTGATAGAAACGGGAAGCAGAATGGATGATGTAATATTTGAAGAATTCAAAGGTACAGGAAATATGGAAGTTCATTTAGATAGAGGATTATCAGAAAAAAGAATTTTTCCTGCTATTGATATTAATAAATCTGGAACTAGACGTGAAGAATTATTGTTAAGCTCAAAAGAATTAGAAGTTTCATTTGCATTAAGAAAAGCAATGTCTTCAAAATCAGTTTCTGAAGTAACAGAACAATTAATAGAAGAAATGATATCAACAAAGAATAATGAAGAATTCTTAGAAAAAATAACAAATTACTTAAAAATGTAATTATTTTAATTTTGTAAAGACTAGTTAATCTAGTCTTTTTATAATCGAAAAAATAGGGGAAGATTGATATATTGGAAGAAATGTTTAAAATTATTAATACTTTATATAGTATGTCCAACTGCACAAAATCAAAGTTTTGCGCAATAAGGTATAGGTCCAAAATATATGGACTGCCTCTACAGGTGTCCTTCTAATTATTGCTATAACTGTTTACTTATATTCCTTTAACACTTTTATAGCTTATTATTTAATAACTTATATTACTTATATAA
>CALXQG010000039.1 GCA_944390515.1 uncultured Clostridia bacterium | reverse complement strand
CTAGTTTTTAATTCTATTACCTTTCTTGCTCCCAATTCTTTTGCATTTTCCATTGCCCTTAGTACTGCTTCTTTTTCTCCTGAGACAACAACTTGACCTGGACAATTATAGTTTACAGCTTTTACAAATCCATTTTCTACTTTGTTGCATGCATCCTCTACTTGTTCATCTTCTAGCCCTATTATTGCTGCCATTGCCCAATTTCCTTTAGGAGCTAAATTTTGCATATAATTTCCACGTTTTCTAACAATCTTTGCTCCTTCTTCTAGTGAAATAGCATCACTACATACAAGTGCACTATATTCTCCTAAGCTAAGCCCTGCTAAAGCTTCTGGTTTTATTCCTTCCTTTTTTAGTATTTCTAAAATTGCCATACTCATTGTAAAAATAGCAATTTGTGTGTTTTTAGTTTCATTTAATTCTTCTTGACTAATATTATACGTAATATTTTCTATATTTTCTTTCAATGCTTCATCTACTTCTTTATACACATTTTTGACTTCTCCATATTTTTCATATAAATCTTTTCCCATTCCAACTACTTGAGTTCCCTGTCCTGGAAATATATATCCTATTTTCATTGTTCATCTCATCCTTTCTTATTAGATATGAAGTTATATTTCAATTAATATACTTCCTAGATTTAGTCCTCCACCATATCCTACTAAAAGTATTATATCACTATTTTCTAACATTTTTTTCTCAATTATTTCATTTAGTGCAATAGGAATACTTGCATTGAATGTATTTCCCACTTTACAAATATTGTTATACATTTGCTCCTGTGTTGCCCCTATTTTTTGTGCAATACTATTTAAAATTCTTGAATTCGATTGATGAGGTATTATATATTTTATTTTACTTATATCTATATTCTGCTTTTTTAATAGAGAGTTTATATTTTCTGCTACTCTTGATGTTGCAAATTTATATACTTTTTTACCATCCATATATATATTACAATTTTCTTTACTTGTTAATATATCTCCTTGTTGTCCTATACTCTCTATATTTTTTTCATATATTTTATTATTACTTTTTTGTAATAATGTTGCTCCTGCACCATCTCCTAGCAATATTGCTGTATTTAGGTCTTCTTTATCAATATATTTTGATGTTCTTTCTGCTCCAATTATTAATGCATATTCAATTTCTTCAGTTTCCAAATACTTTCTTGCAATATCTATTCCATTTATATATCCACTGCAACCTGCTAAAATATCCATACATATACAATTTGGTATGTTAAATTCTTTTTGAATATTAAATGAAACTCCTGGCATACCATCTTCAAAATTGCTTGATGCAACTATTATTAATCCTACTTTTTTTATATCTACATTGTTTTTTTGTATAAGGTCTCTTACTGACATTATTGAAATTTGTGTAAGATTTTCTTTTTCTGACCAATATCTTTCCTTTATACCTGTTCTTTGGTAAATCCATTCATCATCTAGATTAAACTTTTTATTGAAATAGTCATTCTCTATTTTTTTATTAGGTAAATACATACCACTAGCTACTATTTTTATTGAATTCATATGTATTCCTCTCTGTTGTTTTTTCGTTTGCTATTATACCATATATTATTTTTTTTTTCATCTTTCTAACCGAGTGGTCAAAAGATTATATTTCGCAAATCAAATCATAATTACTTACATCTGTAATTTTTCCTTGTACAAAACTTCCTATTTTCAAATCTTTTTTACTATTTATATACACTATTCCGTCTATTTCAGGAACATCCATATATGTTCTTCCAATATATGATTTTCCATCAAAAGATATATCTTCGACTAATATCTCTACATCTTTTCCTATTTGTTTTTCTAGACTTTGTCTAGATATTTCTTGTTGTAAGCTCATTATTTTGTTATATCTACTTTTTTTAGTCATTGGATGAATTTGCTCTTTTATTCTTGCTGCTGGTGTTCCTTCTTCTTTAGAATATGCAAAACATCCCAATTTATCAAACTTTGCCTCTTTCAAGAAATCATATAATTCTTGAAAATCTTCTTTTGTTTCACCTGGAAATCCTACCATTACAGTTGTTCTAATTACTACTTCTGGTATTTGTTTCCTTAAATTTTGTATTAATTTCCTTATTGTTTTTCCATTACTTTGTCTGTTCATTCTTTTTAAGACTGTATCAGATATGTGTTGGATTGGTATATCAAAATATTTACATATTTTATCATTTTCTTTAACTACTTTAATTAACTCTTCATCAATAGTTTCAGGATATGCATATAGAAATCTAATCCAATGTAGTTTTTCAATTTTGCATAACTCTTTCAATAGTTCTGCTAATTGTGGTTTTCCATATATATCTGTTCCATATTTAGTTGTATCTTGTGCAATTAAAATTAATTCTTTGTATCCATTATCCACTAATTTATTAGCTTCTTTTAAAATATCTTCCATGCTTCTACTAATTTGAGGTCCACGAATATATGGTATTGCACAATATGTACATCTATTACTACATCCATCTGCAATTTTTAGATATGCAAAATTTTCTCCTGTGGAAATTACTCTATCTTCAACTTTCTCAAAATTATTATATTTATTTTTTGTTGATGCTTTATCATTTTCTTTGCTTGGATTATTTTTTAGTAGTCTTTCAATTTGCTCCCATAGAGAGTTATATTCACTATATTTTATAAACAAATCAACTTCTGGTAATGCTTTTTCTAGTTCTTCCTTGTATCT
Source organism: uncultured Clostridia bacterium (assembly GCA_944390515.1). Taxonomy (GTDB): domain Bacteria; phylum Bacillota; class Clostridia; order TANB77; family CAG-508; genus CALXVA01. The sequence continues at coordinate 8,976 of CALXQG010000039.1, read as the reverse complement.
TTCTACTAAGCATCCCATGACTATTAAATATTTGCAGTTCTTATTCTTATATTCAGCCATTTCTAGAATTGTATTTATTGCTTCTTCTTTTGCAGTTTCAATAAAACCACAGGTATTAATTACAATAACCTCTGCCTCTTCTGGATTATTTACTATTTTGTATTCATTTGCTTTAAAAATTCCTATTGTTTTTTCTGTATCAACTAAATTTTTACTACATCCTAATGATATAAATCCTACCTTCATTCAAATTCTCCTAACTTGGCACATTTAAGCCTGTCCCTATTGTGCCAAAATTTCATTTAATCTATTTAATGCTTCCAATAATTTATCATATGTTTCTTTAGTTACTATATCAGTATTTCCTCCTGCATATGAAGTTGCAACATTCTTCATATCTATTAGTTCATATCTATTTTCTGCATTTGCGCCATTATCAAGCATATATATTGGTGTGTAATTTACTTTATTCAAATATACTTTTCCATCTTCTCCACTCTTTCTTAACTCAATATTAAGCACTAATTCAGTTTTTGATTCTTCATCTGGTAGAGTTGATATATATGTACCTATTGAATATGCTACAAATGCATTATTTCCATTTTTATCTTTCTTTATTTCCATAGGTTGTACTACAGAAGGATGTGCCCCTATTATTAAATTTGCTCCATTTTCTACTAAAAAATCAGCAATTTCTTTTTGTTCGTCATTTACTGTTGAAGATATAACGTCTCCCCAATGTATCATTACACAAATATATTCTGCACCATTTTCTTTTGCATATTGTAAATCTGATTTAGCTTGTTTTTCACTATACATATTAACACAAGCTTTTTCATCCTTAGAAAGTGTATTCTCATCATTTAACATACAAGTATATGTTAAGAAAGCAATTTTTGTATTTTTAACTTCTTTTATCTCTACAGCTTTTGAATTTTCTATTTTGTCCCCTACAACTGTAAATCCTATTTCTTCTAAATTATCCCTTGTTTCTTTTAAACCAGATACTCCATTATCTAAACTATGATTATGAGAAATAGTAACTAAGTTTACTCCTGATTTTTTAACAGCTTCTGCAAATTCTTTTGGTGCATTTTTACTGTTATACGTTCCTTCTGTTGTTATACCTGTTTCCATTGTTCCCATTATTATATCTGCATTATTAATGTAGCCTGATGCTTTATTAAACATATGTGAAAAATCATATGTTTTATTTTGATTATTATATGCATCATCAAGCATCTCTTGGCTACACAAAATATCTCCCACTGCAGACATTTTTATTAAAATATCTGATTCTGATATTGCTTGATTTGTAGTTTGTATACTATCAGTTATTTGTGAAAAAATTTCTTGAGATTGTTTTTCTATTTCTTGTTTTTGTTTAGCAAGTAATTGTTTATCTTCAAATCTTTTATATTCATTTATTCCTATACAAATAACTATAATAGTAAGTAATATCCCTACTATTATTAGAAATGTTTTTAAACTTAACACATCTTTTATACTTCTTATTCTTCTTATATTTCTTCTGTTCCTTGCCATTCATCTTATTCCTTTCGTATTATCGCTACTTTTCAGGTTATATTATAGCACAAATTTGAAAACTTGGTCAATTATTTCCATTTTACTTGAATTAATTAATTTATTATTATAAAATATATCCAGAAAATCCCAATATATTTTTAGATATGCATGAAAATATATTTAAGGAACAATGTTGAAACTTAATTGCAATTTCAACCAGATTTGTTTTCTAAGGAAGGAATGGTAAAGATGAGTAAATATAAGAGAAAGTTGTATGATGCAACCAAAATTAATGATTTTAGAGAATTAGTTAATAGATACACTTCTTTATATTCAGACAAAATTGCATTTGAATATAAAGAAAACCCTAATTCTAAAGAGCATATTAAAATAACTTATAAGCAATTTGCTAATGATATTAAATCACTTGGTACTGCTCTTTTAAATCTTGGACTTGAGAAAAAGAGAATTGCTATAATTGCTCCAAATAGATATGAATGGTGTATTAGTTATCTTGCTATTACTACCTCTGGCATGATAGTTGTACCTCTTGATAAATCTTTGCCAGATAATGAAATTGAAGATTTAATTATTAGAAGTAAAGTAGAGGCTGTAATATTTGACTCAAAATACGCTAATATTTTTTCTAAGATATTAGAAGAAAAAAAATCAAATCTAACTTCATATATTTGTATGGATGACTCAGATAAATTCACCACTCTTTCAAGTCTGATATTTAAAGGGCAAAGTTTAATTAATAATGGTGATACTAAATATGATAATGTAAAAATAGATAATAAAGAAATGTCTATCATGCTATTCACTTCTGGTACCACTTCAATTTCTAAAGCTGTAGCACTTTCTCAATCTAATATATGTGAAGATATATATGCTTTAGCTCAAATGACTGATATTAGAAAAGAAGATACTTTTTTATCATTTTTGCCTTTGCACCATACTTTTGAATCAACTTGCACTTTTTTATATGGTACTTTTTCTGGTATTACAGTTGCTTTTTGCGATGGAATAAAATATATACAAAAAAATCTAGCTGAATTTAAAGTTACTGGATTTGTCTGTGTACCTCTAATGTTGGAAATCATGTATAAAAAGATTAAAAAAGGTATAGATGAAAAAGGCAAAACTAAATTAGTTAAAAATATGACAAAAGTATGTAATGGATTACTAAAAGTTGGTATCGATATTCGTAGAAAAGTATTTAAGGAAATCCTAGATAATCTAGGTGGTAAAGTAAGATTATTAATTGCAGGTGGAGCAGCAATGAGCAAAGAGGCGATACAAGGTTTCCTTGATTTAGGAATTAACTTGTTGCAAGGATATGGTTTAACAGAAACCTCTCCTGTAATTGCCGGTGAAAATGATAGATTTAAAAGATGTGGTTCAGTTGGTTTTCCTCTACCTGGCATTAATGTAAAAATAGATAATCCTGATAAAGACGGAATTGGTGAGATAGCTGTTCAATCTCCTACTGTAATGCTTGAATATGTTGATAATCCTGAGGCGACTGCTGAAGTTATAAAAAACGATTGGTTTTATACTGGTGATTTAGGATATTTTGATAAAGACGGATTTTTATTTATTACAGGTAGAAAAAAAGATGTAATTGTCTTAAAAAATGGCAAAAATATTTTTCCTGAAGAATTGGAAATATTAATAAATAAACTACCTTATGTTACAGAAAGTATGGTATTTGGTAGACCTTGTGATGACGGAGATTACAAAATCTGTGCCAAAATAGTTTATAATAAAGACTATATTAATGATACTTATCCAGATATTTCTGAAGAAAAATTAAATTCTATAATATGGAATGATATTAAAGAAAATGTTAATCATAAAATGCCTGCTTACAAATATATTAGAGAAATAATAGTTACTGAAACTCCTTTGATAAAGACTACAACTCAAAAAGTAAAAAGACATGAAGAATTAAAGTTGATTTTAGGAGAGGCTTGAAATTTGAATGATAAGGTTAGATTATTTTGTTTGCAATTTTGAACAAGCGTGACATCCCCAAGACAAGCAATCGTTTTTGTTTATATTATTAAACAAAAACGATTGTCTTTTTTTTAATATATTGTTATAATTATTTCAAATTATGGAGGGGAGAAAATGAATAATAAAAAAACTAACTATTTAGTCCTAATACTTACTATTATAATAACTATACTAGCTTTCATATTAGACAATTCTAAATATGGTCTTTTAGAAAGTTCTATGGTATGCACTATGGGTTCCAGTGCAATATCAATTTATGGAAATTCAATTGCAGAATTTGTATTTCAATATAGCAGACCTTTTATCATTTCTATACTTGTTTTTGTAGGAATTCTTAACCTTATATGTGCATGGCAAAATAAAAAAAATAAAAAATTAAGTTTTTGGTTTTTAGCTTTTGGCATAACTACAATTTTTCTAATAATTGATTCTGGTAAATCTGACATAATGGATATTATTAGATATATAAAAAGATTTGTTTTTATAATAATCCCATTAGTCTTTGCCATAAAAAACATAATCCTCGAACGTAAAAACAACCCTAAACCGATACAAGTAATTTCTTATATAACAATTATTTTAATTTCACTATTATTTATATTTGATATCCTACCTTTTAATTTAGATGTATTTTGGGAGATAATAATAGTTATTATGCTATTTATCCATATACATTTACAAGAAAACGACATAGTAGAAAGTACATCAAAAAAAATTGTTAATATATTATTGTATTATTTCCTACAATTAGTTATATGTATAGGAATTTTAATATTAATATTATTAGCCTTTTTACCAACCTTTTTCAATAATAAAGAGTATGCTACTCAATTATCAGAGTTATATGACAATATCCAAAATTCGTCTAATTTTAGCAATAACGAATCATTAATTTTAGTAAAAAATAATAATAAATATGGCTACATAAATGTAAATGGTCAAGAAGTAATTCCTTGTGAATATGATAATATTTCAAAATTCTATATGACTCATTCTAATTTTTATATCGCACTTGGTAAAAAAAATAATGAATATTATATACTATCAAGAGATAATCACACTATTCATATAGAAAATAAAAAATATATACAAACAATGGACAATATACTTACATCAGCTTTAAAAAAATTACCATACACAAATTACAATGATATAGAAGCCTTTTCTAATGTGCTTTATTGTTTTATGTCTCAAGCCAGATTTTCTCCTAACTTCGAACAACAATATGATGAGGAAGACCACCATATAGATTTATCTGAAAATGATACTGGTAAATACTTTATAAACAGTAATTTTAGTATTTATTTAGAGACATTTGATTTAGATTATGACGAACATAATATTCCTAATGAAGAATTTAATTTAGTTTCATCAGAAATCGAAAAATTATTTAATGTAAGTGTTACACAATTTAAAAATGGATTAGTTTCTACTAACTCTAAAGAATATCTGCCTGGATATTTTGGCAGTTCAATTATTACATTTTCTGATGGTTCTATAGAATTTGAAAGTATAGATAAGAAAACTCATGGTTGGTATGACTCAACTGGGCGAAAATTTAGTATTCCAATAGAATATGATATAATAGATGTACAAGGTTATATTCTTTTTCTACAAAAAGATGACGTTTATTACATTTTAAATTTAACAAATAATTCTATTATTAATGTACAAAATTTAATAGTTACCAACAGTACATATGCTTATAAAAATAAGAATGAGAAAATGGTATTATATGACAAAGACTTGAATGTAATTTCTAATGAATATGATGAAATAATATCATCTCCCCATGTAAATACATATTTTATTAACTATCGTGATAAATAAGAAAAGGAACACACTTTGCTATCCAATATTTGGAGATTTAAGTGTGTTCTCTTGTTCTGATTAAAGATTTTTTGAAGTGTATCGCTTCTGTTCCAAATTTCGAGCAAGTCATTCTCCCCAATTTGTCCGAGGCTCTAATCATTACTACACATATGTTTACGCGTCATTTCTAATAAATTTAATTTTGAAAATCCTACAATTTGTGTTTTTGACCTATCTTTTTTTAGATTTTCCTCAAATAATTGTATTATTTTTTCCTCATTTTCTTTGTCTTTCATATCAATATAATCAATTATTATAATTCCACCGATATCTCTTAATCTTAATTGTTTTGCGATTTCTATAGTAGCTTCTTTGTTTACAGTAAATATGGTTTGTTCTAAATCTTTCTTTCCTGTATATTTACCTGAATTCACATCTATTGCTGTTAATGCTTCTGTTTTATCAATTGTAATAAATCCTCCACATTTAAGCCATACTTTTCTGTTTTGTAATTCTTCTAACTGTTTTTTCAAATTGTACATTGATAATATATCTTCTTGAATTTCTACTTTTATCTCTTTATTTTCCTCTTTTAATCTATCTACAATAATATCATACATTTTTGCATCATTTGTAATTATTCTTTGTAAATCTTGATCCATGATATCTATAAGAATTCTATTTACAATATCTTCACTCTTAAATAATAACTGTGGTTTTAATCTCTTTTTATTTTTTTGCTCTTCATATAACTTATTTATCCCAATAAATTTATCCATAGTTTTTTTGATGCTTTGCTCAATTGCTTCCTTTGATTGATTTACTGCAGATGTTCTTACTATTGCTCCCATGTTTTCAGGCAAGTTCTCTCTTACTATTTCTTTTAATCTTTTTCTTTCTTCTTCATCATTAATTTTTTGAGATATAGTTATAAAATTTTCATTAGGCATCAAAACTACAAATCTTCCTGGAATAGTTAGATGAGAGGATATTCTAGCTCCTTTTTTATTTGTACTATCTTTCTTTACTTGAACTAAAACTGAAGAGCCCTCCTTAATGTAATCCTTTATATTGTATGTAGAAAAGTTCTCATTTTTATTTCCTGTTTGTGTACTAACTTTTGGTATAATATCACGTATATGAATAAATGTATTTTTTTCCTTTCCAATATCCACAAATGCTGCTTGCATTCCGGGTAATATATTTTCTACTACTCCTAAATATATATTCCCTTCTAGTCTTTCTTGTCCATTTTCTTCTATATACCTTTCAGTTAATTTTCCATTTTCCAATAGCAAAATGTTTTTTCTTTCTTCACTTACATGTATTAATAATTCTTGCATATCCTATCCTTTCACATTGAACTTATTCATTGTATTATCTATTCCATTTTTTATCCAATATTCTACTGCTTTTGTTGCCAATTTTTGACCTTGTTCCAGTATTTCATATTCATCATTTGGTATTTTCCCTATTACAAAATCAATTCTATCGAATTCATTTTCTGGTTTTCCTATTCCAACTCTAATCCTAGAAAAGTCTTCAGATTTTAACTCATACACAATTGATTTCATTCCATTATGAGAACCTGGACCACCTTTCGCTCTTACGCGTATTTTCCCCTTATCAGTATCCATATCATCATATATAACTATTAATTTACTTAAATCCTCTTTATAAAATTTTACAAACTGAACTACTGACTCTCCACTGTTATTCATATATGTTTGAGGTTTTATTAAAATAACTTTTTCGTTTTCTATCATTCCAGTTCCATATATAGCATTAAACTTACTTTTATTTAACTCTATATTATTGTTTTTTGCCAATTTATTAATAGTATCAAAGCCCATATTGTGCCTTGTTTTGGCATATTCTGGTTCTGGATTTCCTAACCCTACTATTATATACATTTTTCTCTTCTTTCTAACTTTAAAATAAAATTTTAAATTATTAAACTTAACTGCTATAAATAATGCTTAATTTTGATTTAGCATTTCTAGTTTAAACAAACTTATTTTAGCATATTTGACTTTTTATGTCAAATGGACATTGAGGGACAGTTTTTCTATCTCAATACTACTTACTTTATATTGGTATTTGATACATAGAAAATACAGTATGCTACTTTATATTTCACATACTGTATTACACACGCGCTCAAGTAAGCTCTAAAATTTTTCTTCCCTCTAGCGTACTTTCAGTTCGCTAGACATTCGCTTTGGGTTAAATTATTGTTTTTGATTATGTTTGTTTGCTTTTCTATCAGCTTACAGTTCTACACATAAATCTGGGTCCTAAAGCTGATGTAGTCATTGCTGTAATTCGTATCATTGTAGCTACGATAAGCTGCGTAACCAATGTTACGGTAAGAATGGCCTCCTCGATAAACACAAGGATTGTCGCTAATACTATAGTATTCTGTTGTCCATTCACAGCAGTTTCCTAGGAAATCATGAATATTACTGTATTTATCTGCAGAGTATGCTCCTGTATTTTTTCTGTTACTAATATCGGTTCCAGTTCCTATATTTCCATAATTACTATCTGTTGTTGTTGCTAATGTATATCCTACACTATTTGTTTGACATATATAGTTTAATGCCGTATCCCATGCATAACTACTTATTAACTCACTTGTTGCTTTTATTTCTGTCTTTCCACTATACATTGTTTCTACTTGAGTTTTTGCTGTATTTCTTGTTACATTTACATATGGTGTTACACCTGCTTTACATACATTGCCTTCTCCTTGTTCATATCTTCCAATATAAAACCCTCCATGTCCTCCTTCAGATACCGGCTTTGCACTTGATAAAAAAGCTTCTACTTGACCACTTGATACTGAACGACTATCTCCTTCTCCATAATAATTTGTTCCATCCCTTCCATTTGCTGCTTCATCTTCCAATAAAAGTGTAGGCTCTTGCACAGTGCCTGCAATTGTTCCCCACTGCCTTCTACTTAATTTATTTGTTAATGTCCCTGTTGATGATAGAGTTGTAGATACTTTATATTCTCCTGTTGGTATCCACACAAACTGGTTTCCACTTTCATCTTCTATTACTATTCCTCCTTCTACCTTTGTTGCACTATCTCCTGCTAAATGGAATCCTCCTGGGATATATACTGTATTATCTAAATCATCTTTTATTGGCGTTGTATCTGCATATTTTGTTCCATTTTCTATTGCTTCTGCTACTGTGGTTGGTAGTTCAGGTTCTTCTGGCTCTTCTGGTGGTGTTGCTTCACCATCCTCTGCTAATATATTTGTAAATTGGTCTACCATACTATTTATTCCTTCTGCTTCTGCTATTGTTGAGTTTGCTGTCTTATCTCTTGCTTCTTCTGCATATTTTACTAATCCATTTTCTCCAAATGCATAATTTATTGCTACTGTTGTTAATATGATTAAGATTACTATTGTCCTAATATTCCGTTATGACTATTTTTTATTTAGCCAACATTTTGTAATTTATTATCTTCTTTTCCCATATTTAAAATATTGAATTTATAATATATAGTTATTTCTTTATTCTCAGATATTTCTATCTTATCAACTAAAGATACAAGCATTGTCCTTGTTATTTCTTTCATATTTACAAAATCTTTAACAAG